>JAWWBH010000021.1:0-22382 GCA_033721075.1 Christiangramia sp. | reverse complement strand
TTATACAATGTCGCGGCCTGCTGCCGATAAATCCCTGGAGGAATTCCTGGAAGACAGTAACATTTTTGCAATTTCAGATGTAGATACCAGAGCGCTTGTAACCTATATTAGGGAAAATGGTGCTATGAATGCTATTATATCTACTGATGTTAATAATATTGAAGGCTTAAAGGAGCAATTAGCAAAAGTGCCAAATATGAATGGACTTGAGCTTGCTTCAAAAGTATCTGCTAACGAGCCATATTATTTCGGGAATGAAAATGCAACTTATAAAATTGCTGCCCTGGATGTTGGAATTAAAAGGAACATTCTTCGCAATCTTGCTGAAAGGGATGCTTATATCAAGGTTTTCCCATATGATGCTACTTATGAAGAAATGAAAGAGTGGAACCCTGACGGATATTTCCTTTCAAATGGCCCGGGTGATCCCCAGCCATTGGATAGTGCCATTAATGTGACAAAAACGATCATCGAAAACGATCATCCTCTTTTTGGAATATGCCTTGGTCACCAGATAATCGCCATAGCGAATGGAATTAAAACCTATAAAATGCACCATGGTCATAGAGGGATTAATCATCCTGTAAAGAATATGGTGAGTGGAAAAGGAGAAATAACTTCCCAGAATCATGGTTTCTCTGTAGATAAGGAACAAACAGAGGCTCATCCTGATGTGGAAGTAACTCATATTTGTTTGAATGATGGGACCGTGGGCGGTCTTGCGATGAAGAATAAAAATGTGTTCTCTGTGCAGTATCACCCTGAAGCCAGTCCGGGACCTCATGATGCAAGCTATCTCTTTGATGAGTTTATCGATAGAATAAAATCAGCGAAGGCTTAGGACTTTTAAAAAATTAAAAAAGCCGGGAGTATTCTCCCGTTTTTTTTTGTTACTCTTAGGTCTAAAAAAATATTGGTCAATACCGTGAAAAGTTATAGTTTTAACACTTTTTTGACCAAACTGCCATTTAATGAAAAATTACTTCCTTTTCTTCGCTCTTTTTTTATGCGTGAAGCTTTATTCTCAAATTGAATTTGAAAAAGGTTATTTTATCACAAATCAAGGACAGCGTACTGATTGTTTGATAAAAAATTCTGATTGGAACTACAACCCCTCTAGTTTTACTTATAAAGACAATGCTGCATCAGAAGCCCAATCGATAGGCATAGAAGATATTCAGGAAATAGAAGTAGGGAATTTTCACTTCAAGAAGTTTAAAGTAAAAATAGATATATCGGGACAGGATATTGATAATATCTCAACCGAAAGGGCTCCTGATTTTGAAACTCAGGTAATTTTATTAAGATACCTGGTGGAGGGAGATATCAGTCTTTTGGGATATAGGAGAAATAATTTGGAAAGGTTTTATGTAAAAGTTGAAGGCGAGGAAGCTGAGCCATTGATTTATAAAAATTATCTGGTAAAGGGAAAATTAGCTGAAAACAATCGTTTCAAACAGCAATTGGCCACTGATTTTAATTGCGGAAATAATGCTGCAAGATTAAAATATATTGAATACAAGCAGAAAGATCTTGTGGAATTCTTTTCCGATTATAGTGAATGTTTAGATAAGGATTTTGAGATCCGACTGGATAAAAAGACCTCCGGGTATTTTAGCATTACTCCTAAAATTGGTATTGGCGCAGCTTCAGTTGATGTGGATAGAGGACTCGTGGCTGCCGGTGCACATCTGGACGGTCTGGAATATAGGATAGGAGCTGAACTTGAATACACTTTTAATTTTAATAGGAATAAATGGTCAGCGATTTTTGAACCTTTATACAGCTCGTTTAGTGATGAAGTTTTTGTGGAAGATTATTATAGTGCCGATTTGAAAGTGGATTATAATTTGTTAAATATGTTTACAGGGATCCGATACTATATGTTCCTTGAGAATAAATCAAAACTATTTGCCAATCTTGGCCTGGATATGGATTTGCCTGTGAATTCTAGTGTAGAGTTTGCTAATACCGGGCGGAATATGGATCCTGTTCTTGAAGAATTTGATTTTAGCCTTGGTTATGGTATTGGAATGGGTTACGACTATAATAATAAGCTTAATATTGAACTTCGCTATAGTACTAATAAAATTAATGGAGATAAATTCGTAGAAAGAAATTACAATATGGAGTGGAGGAGTAATTACAACAGCTTCAATCTTATCTTAGGATATACCATTCTTTAAAATTTTTAAATGAAAAAATACTTATTTGTTCTAATAGTACTCTTAGGCTCAAAAGCCCTGTCTCAGGATCTTACGACCAACAGTCAATTCTCATTAAATATACTCGCTCCTTCGGCTGAATATGAACTGGCGATTTCTCCTAATTCAAGTATTGATATGAATCTGGGAGTGGGTTTTGCTTATCATAAGTCTACTTATTCGGGCGAGGCATATGGTTTCTTTCCTGGCTTTGAAGCTCAGTATCGTTATTACTATAATTTTAATAAACGGGCCGATAAAGGCCTGAAGACCTCAGAAAACAGTGCTAATTATATAGCCGGGGTCGCCTCCATAACGGGCGGGGATCCAATAATTGGAGACCTTGAATACGCCAGCGACTATGGTGGGTTTATGGGGCCGGCCTGGGGATTGCAAAGGGTATATAATAGTGGGTTCAAGTTAAATCTCAATCTTGGAATTGGGATAGGTTTTAATGAGGTTAACTCTTATTTTACTCCTTTATTCGGATTGCAATTAGGATGGTTGGTCGCGCAGTGATCGGTTTCCATTTATAAAAAGAACTACGGGTTGTTGGATGGCTTTTGAGTTTATGCAGATATAATTTCAATTTTCAGGAAATACTTGCATTTCTTGCAAAGCGAAAACGTTTGAAGTGAAATTCCTGTTATAATTGCTTTAAAACTACCATGTTTACTCGCTTTTTAATAGGTGACTTTGTATCTTGCAGCTTATTCAATTAACTAACAAAATAAGATTATGAGTGCTATTTTAGATATTCATGCCCGTCAGATTTTTGACTCAAGAGGAAACCCAACAGTAGAGGTTGATGTAATAACTGAAAATGGAATTATGGGACGTGCGGCAGTTCCTTCAGGAGCTTCCACCGGAGAACATGAAGCAGTGGAGCTTCGTGATGGTGGTGATGATTTCATGGGAAAAGGTGTGGCCAGGGCCGTTGAGAATGTGAATGGTGAAATTGCACAAAAGTTACTGGGTTATTCTGTTTTTGAACAAAATCTCATTGACCAGACGATGAGAGATCTTGATGGTACCCCAAATAAATCAAAGCTAGGAGCTAATGCTATTCTTGGAGTTTCACTTGCGGTTGCCAAGGCAGCAGCCAATGAATTGAACATGCCTCTTTACAGATATGTAGGAGGAGTAAGCGCTAATACACTTCCTGTTCCTATGATGAATATCATTAACGGAGGGTCTCATAGCGACGCGCCTATAGCGTTTCAGGAATTTATGATCATGCCCGTAATGGCTGAAAGTTTTTCTCACGCTTTGAAAATGGGAACAGAAATTTTCCATAACCTTAAAAAAGTGCTTCATGATCGAGGTCTTAGTACTGCCGTTGGGGATGAAGGTGGATTCGCGCCTACTCTTGACGGAACTGAAGATGCTCTGGACACTATTCTGAAAGCAATTGAAAAAGCAGGATATAAGCCAGGCGAAGAGGTGAAAATCGCCCTTGACTGTGCTGCTGCTGAATTCTTTGTTGATGGAAAATACGACTATACCAAATTTGAAGGAGACAAAGGTAAGGTAAGAACGAGTCAGGAGCAGGCAGACTATTTAGCTGAGCTTGCGTCTAAATATCCAATAATATCCATCGAAGATGGAATGGATGAAAATGACTGGGAAGGCTGGAAGGCACTTACTGAAAAAGTAGGAGATAAAGTGCAGTTAGTTGGCGACGATCTTTTTGTGACTAATGTAGAGCGTCTTGGAAGAGGAATCAAAGAAAATATCGCTAATTCAATTCTCATCAAGGTGAATCAGATAGGTACTTTAACCGAAACAATAGCGGCTGTGAATATGGCGCATAATGCCGGTTATACCTCAGTAATGTCTCACCGCTCAGGAGAAACAGAAGACAATACGATAGCCGACCTTGCAGTTGCATTGAATACCGGGCAGATAAAAACGGGTTCAGCATCACGTAGTGACCGTATGGCCAAATACAATCAATTGATAAGGATTGAAGAAGAATTAGGAGATGTTGCTTACTATCCCCAGGATAAGGCCTTTAAAATAAAATAAGGATTTTTCTTTATATATGAATAGCCTCTTCAGTCGAAGAGGCTTTTTTTATTTAATATTTACCATATTATATATTATATTAACAATCATTTAATGAAATTTACGAGGTGAGCCATAGCTTAATCCTTAAATTCCGATAATCAACCAAGCTTTACTTTGAGAACTAATTTTCTATTTGTTGCTGCCGAGAATGATGCCATCCCACGCTGCAAGGCCGGAGGCATGGGCGATGTAGTGCGTGATGTACCAAGGCAGATCGCCGCAAAGGGTGATCGTGTTTCGGTGATCACTCCTGCTTATTCAAGATTACATTTATCTGGGACCATGATAGCCGAAGTTAATTTTGTATTTCGTGGAACACCTCACATCGCAGAGGTTTATGAGGTGCCGGGTAAAAAGGAAATTGAAGGGATTAAGCATTATGTAATCCACCATCCGGATATAAAGGCAGGAGATATCGCTCATATTTATTTCAATGATCCCGATCAGCCTTTTTATACAGATGCCAACGTTTTTTCACTTTTTTGCACGGCGGTTGCCGCTTCAATAAGACAAAACGTTTTTGAGAAGATTGATATTATCCATCTTCATGACTGGCATTCCAGTATGCTGTTATTCTTACGGGAATTTCACCCGAGATTTGAGATCCTCAAAGATATACGTTTCGTTTACTCAATTCATAATCTAGCTATACAGGGTATAAGGCCATTTGAAAATAATCATTCTTCAGTGCAGGCTTTTTTTCCGGATGTAGATTATGATAGGGAAAAATTATACGATTATCGTTATCCTGATTGTATTAACCTCATGGCCGTAGGTATACGCCTGGCAGACGCAGTTCACACCGTTTCTCCTTCTTATAAGGAAGATATCCAAAAACCCAGTGACCCTCCGCATTTTATTGGAGGGGAAGGACTGGAAGATGACCTGAAAACTGCAAATAAGGAAAAACGTCTATTTGGAATCCTGAATGGCGCAAATTATGCTAATATCAATAAAGTAGAAAAAGGCATCCTTTTTCGGCAGTGTATTAGAAGGTTATTCAGATGGCTTCAGGAGGAGAAAAAGGATTACAAAGCGCATTACCTTGCCCATACTGGCGAAAAGCTTACTAGGTTCCAGGAGAATAAGCCTGACTTTATATGTAGCAGTGTCGCCAGGTTAACAGAACAGAAATTCTATTTTTTTAAACATAACCCTGAACTATTGCCAAAACTGATGAAGAAACTCGCATCGGTGAATGGTGTATATGTTCTATTGGGTACTGGGGCACCAGAATATGAGATAATATTCAGGGAAGCCAGTTATCATCATAAGAACCTAATTTTTATCAATGCACAGTCTGAAAGCATTATCGATATGCTTTACCAGGAATCGAACCTTTATCTCATGCCGAGCCAGTTTGAGCCATGTGGGATAAGCCAGATGTTAGCTATGAGAAATGGCCAGCCATGCCTGGTTCATCATACTGGTGGCTTAAAGGATACTGTAGAGCATATGACAACGGGGTTTAGCTTTGACGGGAAAACTATTGAAGATAAAGAAGCCGATTTCGTTAAGGTTTTTGGTGAAACTGTAGATCTGTTTTTTAACGATCAGAAAACCTGGAAAAAAATATGCTCTAATGCGAAGAAAGAAAGGTTTACCTGGGAGAAATCTGTAGACCAGTATTATAAGGAATTATACCAGATAAATCACGCCCAATAATGGAGCTTTATAGGAGCTTTTCACCCATATTTTCTATAATATATTCTAAAGATTCTCAGGGATTTTTTCCATATTCAGGTTTTTATTATTAAAACTTAGGTCGCTTTTTTCGTGAAGCCAAGTTAAAATTCATGAAAACGGAAGAAAATACCGGTATTTCTGAAATTTCCGCACTCAGCTTAAAATTATTTTAACAGTAAATTTCGTAATTTAGCAATCCTTAAATATTTAATCTAAAACAGAACAAGATATAATATGTCTAAAACAGCAACACTCGAATTTGACGGAAAGAAATATGAGTTTCCTGTTACCGTGGGAACTGAGAATGAAATAGGGGTAGATATTAAAAAATTACGTGGAGAAGCAGGGCTTATCACGTTAGACCCCGGATATAAGAATACTGGAAGTTGTGAGAGTGCTATCACATTTTTAGACGGAGAAAAAGGTGTTCTAAGATACAGAGGTTATGCTATAGAAGATCTTGCAGAAAAGGCAGATTTTCTAGAAGTAGCATATCTTTTGATTTTTGGAGAGCTTCCCAACAAGGAGCAGCTTGAAAAATTCACCATCGACATTAAGGAGCAGTCTCATGTAGATGAGGAGATGAAGAAGATACTGGATGGCTTCCCAAAATCAGCCCACCCCATGGGTGTTCTTTCTTCGCTTACAAGTGCGTTGATAGCTTTTAACCCTTCCTCGGTAGATGTTTCTTCAGAAGATGATATGTACAAGGCAATCGTAAAGATCCTGGGTAAATTCCCGGTTCTTGCAGCCTGGACACTTAGGAAGAAGAACAGTCTCCCTTTAAATTATGGAGATGAGTCCCTTGGTTATGTAGAGAATCTTCATAAAATGATGTTTGAAAAACCAAACAGGACCTACAGTGTAGATAAAGCTGTTATAGATGCGCTGGATAAACTATTGATCCTTCATGCTGATCATGAGCAGAACTGTTCAACTTCTACCGTAAGAATGGTAGGCTCTTCTCACGCCGGGCTATTTGCTTCGATTTCAGCAGGAATTTCAGCCCTTTGGGGACCACTTCACGGAGGAGCTAATCAGGCCGTGATCGAAATGCTTGAAAGGATTAAGGAAGACGGTGGGGATACAGCTAAGTTCATGGAAAAGGCAAAGGATAAAGAAGATCCTTTCCGCTTAATGGGCTTTGGTCACCGGGTATATAAGAATTTTGACCCTCGTGCGAAGATCATTAAGAAGTCTGCAGATGAAGTTCTTGGTCAGTTAGGTGTGGAAGATCCTGTATTAGATATTGCAAAGGGACTGGAAAAACAAGCTCTTGAAGATGACTATTTTGTAAAAAGAAAACTTTATCCAAATGTAGATTTCTATTCTGGTATTATTTACCGTGCACTGGGAATCCCTGTAGAGATGTTCACAGTAATGTTTGCCCTGGGTAGACTTCCTGGATGGATCGCTCAGTGGAGAGAAATGAGGCTTAGAAAAGAGCCCATTGGTCGTCCCCGTCAGATTTATATAGGCGAAAACCATAGAGATTTTAAACCTCTGGGTAGCCGATAGGTTCCGGTTTTTCTTTGAAATGAACAAAATAAAAAGCTTCATCGCAGTATGAAGCTTTTTCTATATTTGCCAAAATTTTAAGCAATGAAATTGCATATAACCAATGAAACCTCCAGGTTAAGAGCAGTGGTTCTGGGGACTGCGGAAAGTAACGGGCACGTTCCGTCACTGGAGGAAGCTTATGATCCTAAATCCAGGGAGCATATAAAGGCTGGCACCTATCCGAAAGAAGAGGATATGCTGAAGGAGATAGAAGCAGTTGCCGAAGTTTTTAAGAAATATGATGTAAAAGTTTTCAGGCCCCATGTGATTAAGGATTACAACCAGATCTTTACCAGGGATATTGCTTTTGTGATAGAAGATAAATTCATTAAATCCAATATTTTACCAGACAGGGATAAGGAAATTGAGGCTATACGTGATGTTTTAAACCAGATTGACCCGGGAAAGATTATCTCACTACCTGAAGAAGCACATATTGAGGGAGGTGATGTGATGCCCATGGGAGATTATATTTTTGTAGGCACCTATAAAGGTAAAGATTATAAAGATTTTATAACAGCCAGAACTAATATTCAGGCCGTGGAAGCCCTTCAGAAGATCTTTCCAGAGAAGAAAGTGGTTTCATTCAGTTTAAAAAAATCCAATACTGTTGCCAGGGATAATGCCCTTCACTTGGATTGTTGTTTTCAACCGGTGGGAAGGAATAAGGCGATCATCTATAAGGATGGATTTCTTATTAAAGAGGAATACGAGTGGCTGGTTAATTTCTTCGGAAAGGAAAATGTCTATGAGATCACCAGGGATGAAATGTACGATATGAATTCTAATATTTTTTCTATTTCTGAAGATGTAGTAATTTCAGAAAAGAATTTTACCAGATTAAATAGCTGGTTAAGAGAACAGGGGATAACCGTGGAAGAAGTACCTTATGCTGAAATATCGAAACAGGAAGGATTATTGAGGTGTTCAACATTGCCTCTTATTAGGGATTAAAAAGAAGAATGATGAAACAGATTACAGATACAATATTAATGGTTAGGCCCGTCGCATTCAGAATGAATGAGCAGACAGCGGTAAATAATTATTTTCAAAAGGAGCTTGCAGGAGATGATATTAATGCTTTGGCCGCAAAAGAATTTGATGAATTCGTGGCTAAACTTCGCTCTGTAGGGGTGAACGTGATCGTGGTGGATGATGTTCTTGAAGATAATACACCCGATTCGATTTTCCCTAACAACTGGGTTTCGTTCCATCAGGATGGTCAGATAGCGCTATATCCTATGTTTGCTGAAAACAGAAGGAAAGAGCGCCGACTGGAATATTTTGCCAGGCTGGAAGAGGCAGGGTTTAAAATAACAGATATCGTTGATTATACATCGGCTGAAGAAGATGATGTTTTCCTGGAAGGGACCGGTAGTCTTATCCTCGACAGGGTGAATCAGAAGGCTTATTGCGCCATCTCCCCACGAGCCGATGAGGATCTGGTTATAGAATTCTGTGAGGATTTTGAATATACTCCCGTGATCTTCAATGCTTATCAGGCGGTAGGTGATAAGCGATTGCCAATTTATCATACAAATGTGATGATGTGCCTGGGGGAGGAATTTGCGGTAATCTGTCTGGATACCATTGATGATAAGAAGGAACAGAAGAATGTTGTGAAACATTTGAAACAGGATGGAAAGGAAATAATTTCCATAACCGAGGAACAAATGAATGAGTTTGCCGGTAATATGTTACAGGTTCAGGGAATGGGTAAAAAATATCTTGTTATGAGTGCCCGCGCTCATCGCAGTCTTACCGATGACCAGATCAAAAGGATAGAAAAACATTGCGAGATACTTAGCTCTGAGATGCAAACTATCGAGACCTGTGGAGGAGGAAGTGCCAGATGTATGATGGCGGAAGTATTCCTTCCAAAGTCTTAATTACTTCCGCAGAAGCTTTAAGCTGAAGAGGATGATTATCAGCAGGCTTAAAAATGCAAATGGAAGAGAGGTGATAATTAGAAATTTCTGCATGGCTGTTAGTACATTGGAATCTGGTTTTACCTGGCCAAGGACAATAATAGCTTCACAAAACAAAAATATAAGTACCGCCCACGCAAGGCGGTATTTTTTTTGTGGCTCCTGCCGGCCATTATCGGTGAACATGCTCAGCACGAATATCGCTGAATCTACCGAGGTCACCAGGAAACTTACCAGCAGTAGTATCACTGTGAAACTGGTGATAAGGGAAGCAGGATAAGTCTCAAAGAACACGAACATCGAGGTAAATACATTTCCAAATTCGTTATTATAGCTATTCCATCCCTCCATAATATCAAAAGCTGATGTCCCAAAAACACTAAACCAGAAGAAGCTCCCAATAGAAGGAATAAGTAGTACGCCCAGGATCATTTCCCTTAAGCTACGGCCCCTGGAGATACGTGCGATAAAGATCCCGGTAAAAGGAGCCCATGCAAGCCAGAAAGCCCAGTAATAATAGGTCCAGTCGGTCAGGAATTTAATGCCTGGATCAAATTTTCCAATTGCTAGGCTTAACGGAATGAAATCTATGAGGTAGTGATATAATGAATTAAAGAAATTGCTCAGGATGCCAGAGATATCCCCGGTTAGTAGGACAAATATCATGAGGATGAGTGCAATATAAATGTTCCAGTTGGAGATCCTTTTGATTCCTTTATGCACTCCCATCCAGGCTGAGATGAAAGCGAGGAAGCAAATAAGGAAAACCAGGAAGAGATTAAGGAGTAGGGATCCGGGTTCTCGGGATTCCAGATGACTTAAACCTCCCTCGATCTGGGTAGTTCCCAGGCCTATCGCAGCCACCAGCCCTATAACTGTTGTCAGGATTGTTAGTATATCTATTGCAGCAGGCAGGAATCTATTTTTTCGGAATTCATGGAAACCTGAGCTTAGTCTTACATCGGCTTTTTCCACGAATATTGAATATCCTATGATAACAGCGAAAATTCCGTAAAACGCCCATGCCGTAAAGCCCCATTGATAAAAAGTGTACTCCAGGGAAATTATTTCAGCGGTCTGTTCAGTCTGTATAGGCGGATTGAGCAGCATGAAAACCGGTTCCTGTACTGCTCTTAGTAATATTCCGGCTCCCATTCCAGCACTATACAGCATAGCGATCCATGATAATCTATCGAATTCGGGTGGAGAATCCCCCAGTCTTATTTTTCCGAATTTTGAGAAAGCAAGGATCAGTAAGAAAATCACACATCCCAGGCCCATCCATAAGTAGAATGCTCCGAAATATTCACGCACCCACAGTGATGTGGATTCAATAAGCTCGTAGAAAAAATCAGTAAACCAGAATATTAAAAAGGAACTAATGATTAAAATAACGGCAGAGATCAAAAAGACCTGGTTTTTAATAAGAATATTGAAATTTGATTTCAAGCCGCCTGTTCTTGTTTGCTTAAAACTACCTCTTTTTATTGCCCTTAGCAATTCTGTTTATCATTCCTTCAAAGATAAAATAATGGAAAGGGTACATGGAATACCAGTATGCACGACCTAATAACCCCTTTGGTCTGAAGGTGGCATTTTGATGGAGTATATTATTCTCATCTATTTTGAACTCCAGCCAGGCCTCACCTGGAACCTTCATTTCAGCAAATAACAGAAGTCTTTTCTCTTCTCTGTCGGCCATTAACACGCGCCAGAAATCGAGTGAGTCTCCCGCGTTAATTTTGTGTGGATGAGTTCTTCCCCTTCTAAGTCCCACACCTCCTGCAAGTTTATCAAGGTAACCCCTAACTTTCCAAAGCCAGTTCCCATAATACCATCCGGTTAATCCGCCAATGGCCCAGATACGATTCAACACTTCATCTGGGTTTTCAATTTTTACCGATTTCTTATCCTGCAAACATCCATATTTAGGTATCTGAATATATTTATTGAGTTCTTTTCTAAATCTCCCACTGCTAAGTGAATCCTTCCAGCTGGAGATCACTTCGTTCTGTTCAATTTTATAAAATGCCAGTTTAATGGCTTCTTTATAATGAATGGGTTCTATCCCTAGCATCTCCTGCAGCCTGGTGTCTTTTGTGATAACTTCAACAGACATGCTGTCAACCAGATTCTGTGCTAACCTGTATGAGGTTGAGGTTACAAAATATAACCAGTAAGAGCTTAATTTTGGCGACAATACTGGTACTCCAACAATAAGGATCTTCAGGTCGCGCACTTCCGCATATTTCTCCATCATTTCCTGGTAGGTGAGAATATCCGGTCCTCCCACATCAAAAGATTCATTAAAACATTCTTTACGCCCTATCACTCCCGTTAGATATTTAATGATATCCCTTATGGCAATGGGCTGGCATCGTGTTTTTACCCATTTTGGAGTGATCATTACAGGAAGCTTTTCACAGAGATCCCTGATGATCTCAAAGGACGAACTGCCTGAACCTACAATAATCGCAGCTCTTAGCACCGTGAGATTAAAATCACCTTTATAAAGGATTTCTTCAACCTTCTTTCGTGATTTTAGATGCTTTGAAAGCTCTTTTTCATTTATGATCCCGCTTAGATAAATTACCTGGTTGACTGTGGTTTCAGCCATCATTCTGTTGAAATTCTCTGCGGCCTGTGCCTCCTTTTTATCAAAATCTCTGGTTGTTCCCGTCATGGAATGGATAAGGTAAAAGGCAACATCAATATCTTTAATGGCTTCCGGAGGAGAAGAGTCCTCTAAAAAGTCTATTTCAACGATTTCTACATTTTTCTTTAGTTCATGGATGGAGGTGAATCTATTCCTGTTGCGTACTGCGCACACCACATCGTGGCCCTGTTCCAGTAATTGTGGTAAAAGCCTCATGCCTATATAGCCATTGGCCCCGGTAAGTAAAATTCTCATTTAAAGTATTTAAATATCAAATTAGAAATTTAATTACTACTTTCACTTTTGATTAATAAAACTTTATTAAATGAATAACGTCCTGAAATTCGTGCTTCTTATCATAGGAGTAGGCCTTGTAGGTTATGGAATATATGATTTGGTTACTCCTGAATTTTCTATTGATGCAGGCCCGTTACAGGTGGAAGCACAGGGAGACAATACCCAGTCTTATGCTATGATCGTTTTTGGGATACTTGCCCTGGCCGGTGGTCTGGCTTTTGGAAAAAGGTAATAGGTTAAACAGATCATCAGGTCTTTATTAAAGGTCTCCGATTTGTGTGGGAGCATTATCTGATTTATAGTCGATGATCTTTCTGAAGAATTTATGGATCCCCGGTTTATCGGCCTTTACCTTGATAAAATAGTGATCTTTATAAATACTGTATTCTTCTGCTCTTCCCTTATAGAGGTTGAGCTTGAAATAGGGAATCACCAGTGCATAGGTTTCCAGAAGTGACCTAAACATCACTACTATTCCGTTATTCCTCATCTCAACATTACAAACATTGGCATTATTATCTAGGATCAGAAGATTATAGATATCAATACTTGCTGAAGTGATCTGTAATTTTGGCGAGCCAGTACCCTTGAGTTTTACCCTTTCAAAAAGTGTGAATGGCTTTCCGACCTCTTTATTTATTTTTTCTGAAATGGCCGGCCGGTTATAGGAAATATTCAGTAGCATTTCTTTTTTTTTAAATATAAGGATTTGGGCATAAAGGCGGCCCCTTGAAACTTCATTTCTTTTTATCTTTGCGCACTTGATAACCGGAAATACGCTAAAAAAGTATAGGAAATGAATATTGAACAAATTCTTGCATCAAAGGTAAAAGAAGCGGTCAGGAAGCATTATGAAGTGGAACCTGAAAATATCGAATTTCAGCCTACACGTAAGGATTTTGAAGGAGATATAACCCTGGTGGTCTTTCCTATGCTTAAGCAGGTAAAGACGAATCCTGCCCAGTTAGCTGAAAATATAGGAAAATACCTTGAAGAAGAAGTAGAGGAAGTAGCCGGGTTTAATGTGATACAGGGCTTTCTTAATATCGTGATAAGTGACGATCACTACATCAACTTCTTCAATAAGGTTAAAGACCGGGAAGATTTCGGTATTCTTTTACCCCAAACTGATGCCAGCGGTATCATGGTTGAATATTCTTCGCCAAACACAAATAAACCTTTGCATCTGGGACATATCCGAAATAACCTTTTGGGATATTCTGTTTCAGAGATCCTCAAAGCTGCGGGTAACCAGGTATATAAGGTTCAGGTGATCAATGATCGCGGAATCCATATCTGTAAATCCATGGTGGCCTGGCAGAAATTCGGAAACGGAGAAACTCCTCAATCTGCAGGATTAAAAGGTGATAAACTGGTAGGGAATTATTATGTGAAGTTCGATCAGGAATATAAAAAAGAAATCGCGCAGTTACAGGAAGAGGGAAAGTCGAAGGACGAGGCTAAAGCTGAAGCGCCAATCTTTGTTGAAGCCCAGGAAATGTTGCGAAAATGGGAGGCTAATGATCCTGAAGTAGTAAAGCTCTGGGAAACCATGAACAATTGGGTTTATGATGGCTTTGATCAGACCTACGATGCCCTTGGGGTAGATTTTGACAAGAACTATTATGAAAGCCAGACATATTTACTCGGTAAGGACAATGTTCAAAAAGGCCTGGAAGATGGAGTTTTCTTTAAAAAGGAAGACGGCAGTGTATGGATAGACCTTAGTGATGAAGGGCTTGACGAGAAGATCGTTCTTAGAAGTGATGGGACGGCGGTTTATATGACGCAGGATATTGGAACTGCCATCCAGCGTTTTCAGGATTTCGATATCAACCAGATGGTTTATACAGTGGGAAATGAGCAGGATTATCATTTCAAGGTATTGTTCCTTATTCTGAAAAAACTGGGGTATGACTGGGCAGATGCCCTTTACCATCTAAGCTATGGAATGGTGGATCTGCCTTCAGGTAAGATGAAGAGCAGGGAAGGGACCGTTGTTGATGCCGATGATCTAATAAAGGAAATGGCAGCCACCGCAAAAGATATTTCTGAGGAACTTGGAAAACTTGATGGTTATTCTGAAGCCGAAAAAGAGGAACTTTACCGCATAATAGGTCTTGGTGCTCTTAAATATTACATACTTAAAGTAGATCCCCGAAAGAGAATCCTCTTCAATCCCGAAGAATCGGTAGATTTCCAGGGGAATACCGGGCCGTTCATACAGTATACTTACGCAAGGATCCAGTCGATCCTAAGAAAAGCTGAATTTAATACTGCGGCTGAACTTCCAAAAGACTATCAGTTCCATGAAAAAGAGAAGGAACTGATAAAACAGGTGCAGCTGTTTCCTGAAACCCTTGGCCTGGCAGCAGAAAACCTTTCACCTGCCCTTATTGCCAATTATATTTATGAGTTGGTAAAATCCTTTAACTCCTTTTATCAGAACGTTCCAATTTTAGGAGTGGAAAATGAAGAGGAAAAAGTATTCAGGGTTCAGTTGTCCAGGTTAGTAGCTAATGTCATCAAATCTGGATTCAAATTGCTGGGGATAGAGGTTCCTGAAAGGATGTAAATTATAATCCATATCTGCCGGGAAGGGCAGATATGGATTCTTTCTAGAAAATGTTAGTGAGATTCTAAGCTAACTTCTCTTTTAACAGGGAGATCTCACCCTCTGAGTTCAAAAGTATTTTGCGGAACTGATCGGCATTAGAGAGATAATGTTCTGAGAGAAGTCCTTTGTAATATTCAATTCCCTCTAGAAGATTGTCACAAAACTTTTGATATCCTTTTATGGTTTTTTGGTCAGGAGTTACAATCTCAGATATCTGCTTTTTAATATAGTCGACATATAATTCGAGTTCTTTGGCGAACATATTTGGACGGTCATTTCGATTTATGATATTTCCCCAACCGTAAATATGTCCTACCATTTCCTGGAGGCTTACCTTCTTAGTGAAATTGGCAATATTCGGCCCGGGGCAGATAGTAACTGCTTCTTGATTTTTGACGAATTTCTCTTTGTATTGTATGGGTGCCGAATTGCTCAGTCCAATACAAAGACATTCTTTTTCAAGAACTTCATTTTTGCGTTTTTCATATTCCGCTTCCGGTAACTGGGCAGATTCCAATTGTGCCAGTTTAAGGTTCTGGTATTTTTTTGAAGCGGTACAGATGGGTTTTTTTGTAAATTCTGTGTTTGAAACTAAATATTTTTCAGGACAGCTGCTTCCCGGTTTGTTTTTAGCTATTCGTTTTAGCCTTTCTTTTTCTGAACTGGTTCCTTTCAGGTAATTGAAGCTAACACCCAAAGGGCTACTTTCACTTAGCACTACGTCTTCATCCCTTGATTTTTGAAGTACCTCTAAAGTGTGATCTTCAACAGTGGTTGCTTCCGGGCACAATAAGAATGGTGTACCCCAACCAGTGCTATCTACCTTGTAGTAATTGTGAAGAAACTGGTCTTCCTCGTAAGTTCCAATACCTCCCTGTGCAGTGATTTTTATTGGGTGAGGTTTATTGAAGCTTTTAAGTCCAATCGCTTGTATTGATTTATTATAGATTTCAAAAAGACTTTCCTGTAATTCATTTTTTCTGGCTTTAAATTCTTCCAGGATGGGCCCCATTAGGACACCCTGGGTAGCAAAAGCGTGCCCTCCGCAATTCAAACCGGACTCTATGCGGAATTCGCTTACCCAGATCCCTTTTTTTGCCAGATATTTCCCCTGGATCAGGGCAGAACGAAAATCACTAACCTTCAAAGCGATCCTCTTTTTGAATTTGCCCCATCCCTGGGCATCAAATTCCCTGAAACTTTCCAGGTAATTGAATAACCTGGGATTCATCCCTGCAGAGAATATCACGGCTGAATCATCCAGGTCGCTTTGCGCGTATCCCTTTAAGGCTGTAAGGGCATCCGAATGATTGGGAATAGGGTTTCCACTTTTATCGAGAATTTCCCTGTCAACTTTTGTCATTATATTCACTTCAATAGCTCCGGCCTTCACTTCCTGTCTAAGTTCAGCTTCAATTGATCTTTTCTTCTCCGGTTCTATGGTGCTCTTAAACTCCAGATATTTTTTCTTAAGATCGTTTCCATTAGGTAACATTTCAAAATATTTCACAAGCTCTGAACCAACTTCAAAGGAAGAGTTTCGCAGTTCTTCCAGGCTTTTTTTTACATTTTTGTTTACCAGGTTCAGATAATCGCTAATTCTTTTTGCCCTGTAATCTTTGTCACGAGTAGTGATAGGAATATAAGTCTCATTATTCTTTTTATAATATACCTTTCTCATGACCTCTATAAGGTTGTCCTCAACAATAGAAAGGGCTGAGGTGATTCCATAACTGGCAACTTTTATAGGAGTGTCTATGGTATAGGCAATTCCCATTACGGGAATATGGAAGGTATGTAGGGACTGTTCATTCATCTGTCTGAAAATTTAAGCGGGCAAGATGAAGCTCTTATCCAGCATAAAAAATGATATTTATCATATAAGAAGCCCTTAATTCCGGGTCTTAATAAAAGTAACGGAGAGTCAGTATTTTATTAAAGCCGCAATTTGAAATAAACTTTTCACTTCAACTTCAAATCATTAAATTTGCAACTCGCTGTTCGCAGCGCTAGATTAAAATCACAGGAAAGAATATGTTTGATAATTTAAGCGATAAGTTAGATAATGCCTTACATGTATTAAAGGGACATGGCCAGATAACTGAAGTTAACGTAGCCGAAACTCTCAAAGAGGTTCGTCGCGCCCTTGTAGATGCCGATGTTAATTATAAGATTGCCAAGGATTTTACCAATACAGTAAAAGAAAAGGCCTTAGGTCAGAACGTGCTTACGGCATTAAAGCCGGGCCAGATGATGGTGAAGCTCGTAAAAGATGAGTTGACTGAACTTATGGGTGGAGAGGCTGAAGGTATCGATCTTTCAGGAGATCCATCTGTGATCTTAATGTCTGGACTACAGGGTAGTGGTAAAACTACTTTCTCTGGAAAACTTGCCAGTTTCCTTAAAAAGAAAAAGACCAAAAAACCTTTGCTGGTGGCCTGTGATGTATACCGTCCTGCGGCAATTAACCAGCTTCACGTTGTTGGAGAACAGGTTGGTGTAGAGGTATATTCTGAAGAAGGAAATCAGGATCCGGTAGCTATTTCTAATAATGCTATCGCTTATGCTAAAGAAAATGGACATAATGTGGTGATCATCGATACCGCTGGTCGACTTGCGGTTGATGAAGCGATGATGACAGAAATATCCAATATTCATCAGGCTATCGAGCCAAACGAAACCTTATTCGTAGTAGACTCGATGACAGGTCAGGATGCGGTTAATACTGCCAAAGCCTTTAATGAAAAGCTTGATTTTGATGGGGTCATACTTACAAAACTTGACGGTGATACCCGCGGTGGTGCAGCTATCTCCATTAAGTCGGTAGTAAATAAACCTATCAAGTTTATTGGTACGGGCGAGAAGATGGATGCTATAGATATCTTTTATCCTTCCCGTATGGCCGATAGGATTCTGGGAATGGGAGATGTTGTTTCTCTTGTGGAACGCGCCCAGGAGCAGTATGATGAAGAAGAGGCCAGAAAGCTTCAGAAAAAGATCGCCAAGAATAAATTTGGGTTTGATGATTTCCTGAATCAGCTTCAGCAAATAAAGAAAATGGGGTCTATGAAAGACCTGATGGGAATGATCCCGGGAGCAGGAAAAATGCTTAAGGATGTGGATATCGATGACGATGCCTTTAAGGGAATTGAAGCCATCATTCATTCTATGACTCCTGAAGAGAGAAGTGAGCCTAAGGTCATCAATGCAAGCAGAAAGAAAAGAATCGCGAAAGGATCTGGAACAACTGTTCAGGAAGTGAATCAACTGCTAAAGCAATTCAACCAGATGGGTAAAATGATGAAGATGATGCAAGGAGGCGGTGGCCGAAAAATGATGCAAATGATGAAGGGGATGAAGTAGTTGACAGTGAGCAGTCTCAGTATGCAGTTTTAATATTATTTAATTCATGGATTTTAAATCTTTAAAAGCATACGAGATGGCATTTGAACTGGCCATGAAAATATTTGAAACTTCGAAGAAGTTTCCTAAAGAAGAAAGATATAGTTTAACCGACCAGATTCGAAGGAGTTCCAGGTCGGTTTGTTCAAATATAGCCGAGGCTTATAGAAAAAGAAGTTATCCAAATCACTTTAAGAGCAAGTTGAGTGATAGTGATGCCGAAAATTCAGAAACACAAAGTTGGCTTCAGTTTGCCAATGCCTGTAATTATATAGAGGAATCGGAATTTTCAGAATTAGTTAGAAAGAGTGAAGAGGTAGGGAAGCTTTTAAATTATATGATCAACAACCCGGGTAAATATGGGGCAGTAGAAAAATAACTGCCAACTGTTACTGCCCACTGAATACTTAAAAACATGACTATTCTCGACGGTAAAAAGGTGAGCAACGATATCAAGGATGAAATTGCTGCTGAGGTTACCAAAATGAAAGAACGTGGTGAAAAAGTTCCACACCTTGCAGCGATTATTGTAGGAAAGGACGGGGCAAGTTTAACCTACGTGAACAGTAAGGTTAAAGCCTGTGAAAGAGTGGGTTTTGAATCATCACTTTACAGGCTTCCAAATACAATCAGCGAACTGGAACTCCTTGATAAGATCGATGAGCTGAATAAGAATGATGATATTGATGGATTTATTGTTCAGTTACCTTTACCGCCACAGATCGATACCCAGAAAGTATTGAATGCCGTAGATCCAGATAAGGATGTGGATGGTTTCCATCCAACGAATTTCGGGAAGATGGCGCTGGATATGACCACTTTTATCCCTGCCACTCCATTTGGAATTCTGGAATTACTCGAGCGATATGATATTCCTACCAAGGGAAAACATACGGTAGTGATTGGGAGAAGTTATATCGTGGGAAGACCTATGAGTATCCTTATGGGGCGAAGCGGATTTCCGGGAAATTCTACCGTCACTCTTACCCACGAATTTACCAAGAACATAACACAGGTTACCTCACAGGCTGATATTATAATTATAGCCGTTGGAATACCAGATTTTCTTAAGGCTGAAATGATCAAAGATGACGCAGTGATCATTGATGTTGGGATCACCAGGGTGCCTGATGAGAATTCGGAAAAAGGTTATGTGATAAAAGGAGATGTTGATTTTGAAAATGTAAGCAAGCGTGCTTCTTATATTACTCCGGTACCAGGTGGAGTTGGCCCAATGACGGTTTCCATGCTGCTCAAGAACACACTTCTCGCCAGAGAAAGACATAAAAAAAGAGCCCTGGAGGCTCAGAATAAATAAAAAAAGGTCTAAAAAGTAACTAGACAAGTCATTATGACCGAAGTGAAGTAATCTGCATTTTATTACCTGTCAATGTAGAGATTGCTTCGTTCCTTGCAATGAGAGATAATAAGAACTTTTTAGACCTCTTTTTTTATTTTAAGCGGCTTCGATGTCTTCATTTTCCAGCTTCCAGTCTAAATAATTATGGAGATCAGATTCAATGAATCTCAAGCCGAAGGTTAAAACGGCAAAATCATCTATATAGCCGAGTCCGGGAATAAAATCAGGAATTATGTCCAGTGGATTAAGTATATAAAGAAATGAAAAAGCAATTGTGGCGATGGTAAACCATGGAACCTGTGTGTAAATTCCTTTACGGTAATCCCTCAGCATACCATACATTACCTTCCCCAGTTCAGCATATTTCTTAAGCATATTGGAATTTATGATCTTATCTGCGATCTGTTCATGATTTCTCATGGCAACATTCACATCACCATCATCAATTTTGGTGATCTCACCTTTTACAAATTCCTCATCGATTTCTTTTTTCTTTTTTCCGAACATATCTCCTTTGTTTTAATTATTTATAATCTGTGATGGGTATTGCCATATTCCTTCTTATATATCTTCAGAATAAGAAGAAAAAGTGAAATTAGCAAGGGCCCAAATATCAAGCCTATAAAACCGAATAGTGGTACTCCAACGATCACGCCAAAAAGTGTGATGAGCGGATGAACGCTTGCCAGTTTTTCAAGTACATATAATCTTATAATATTGTCCGTAGATCCAACCACTACAAAGCCATATATTAACAGAGCTACGGCCTGCCAGTCATTTCCCTGAGCAAAAAGAAGTATAGAAGCGGGAATAACGCCAATGGCAGTTCCTATAAAAGGGATCATAGATCCAATAGAGGTGATCACGAACCAGAAGAATGGATCAGGGACACCTAATATTAAAAATCCAATTAAAGCTATGACTCCCTGGACAATGGCGACTAAAGGAATCCCAAGTGCATTTGATTTTACTAGCTGGTTGCTTTCCTCACCAATTATTCTAAGGTTGTCTTTTCCCAGGGGTATATAGGCGATCATGGATTCTCTCATGGACTGGCGGTTAGTTAGCATATAGTATAGCATAAAGTACATGATCCCTATAGCTATGAATGCATTGAAGGTTCCGCCAGCCAGGCTTTGCAGATTCCCTGATACCCAATTGGTAACTGCAGAGGTGTCTATGCTGGAACTGATATTATAACCTAGATACTCTTCAAAATTGTCCAACTGAGCTTTAAGTGCGCTTAGCACTCTTTCTGAATTAGCCGCCGCTTTGCCTATTTTGGAGGTAAGCATAAAAGCAATTATAGAAACAGGGATCAAAATCCCTACGAAGGAAACCGTCATAAGTAAGGTAGCCGCTAAAGGCGGTTTCCAGCCTCTGTTCAGCAGGCCTTTCATCCACGGCTTAAGTATCACATATAAAGTGACTGCCCCTAAAACTCCAGAAAGATAGGGGAGCATCTCCTTGAAAATTAAAACCGTTAAGAAAAGTATTAGGAGCAGAACAAATATCTGGCGAACTAAGGACGGTTTAAGTCTATCCATTTTTTGCTGGTTGGTTATAATATACCCTCTTAGGTGGCGAAGAGCTGGTCAATATTTTTAAAAGCCTTGAATTCTAATGCGTTTCCGCAGGGATCCTTAAAGAACATAGTTGCCTGTTCACCTGGTTTCCCTTCAAATCTTATATAAGGCTCTATGACAAACTCAATGTTCTTGCTTTTGAGCAGTTTTGCAAATTCATGAAATACATCCCACTGCAATACCACTCCAAAATGCGGAACCGGAACATCTTTTCCGTCAACGGGATTTGATGTGGAAGCCTTTGTCTCCTGCGGATCCTGATAATGGATCACGAGCTGATGACCAAAGAAATTAAAATCCACCCAGTGGTCACTGCTTCTTCCTTCCCCGCAACCAAGGGTCTCTTTATAGAATTTTCTGCATTTCTCGAGATCAGAAACCGGGATGGCAAGGTGAAAGGGTTGTATCTTCATGATTTATTTATTGAGTGTTGATGTGTATAGGTTTAATAATTTCAGGCTATACCAGCCGATTTAAAAATAATAAGAACTGAATACAATTCAACAAGCCCCATCGCTAATAATGTGTTAAGATTTGAATTTTCGGGGCCTTTTGGTCTTTTTTGGCTTACTGCCACTTGTTTCAATTACAGAACCTTCCTCGGTCTTGGTTGATTCTCCAAGAAGTTCATTAATGGTTTTCAGTTCTTCCTTGGTAAGATCACGCCATTTCCCTACCGGAATATCCAGTTCCACATTCATGATACGGATTCTTTTTAGGGAGGTAACCTCATAGCCTAAAAATTCACACATTCTCCTTATCTGCCTGTTCAATCCCTGTGTGAGAACGATTCTGAAAGTATGTTTACCAAGCTTTTCCACTTCACATTTACGGGTTACGGTATCCAGAATGGGAACTCCGTTAGCCATACGCTTTATAAAATCGGAGGTAACAGGCTTATTGACGGAAACCACATATTCCTTTTCATGATTATTCCTGGCGCGAAGGATCTTGTTTACAATATCCCCGTCATTAGTGAGAAAAATGAGACCTTCGCTTGGTTTATCCAGTCTGCC
>JAWWBH010000020.1:0-22431 GCA_033721075.1 Christiangramia sp. | reverse complement strand
TTTATCTTGAATAATTATGGCAGAAGTAAATCCTGCTGAAGTATCAGCAATATTAAAACAACAATTATCAGGTTTTGAATCCAAGGCCTCTCTAGACGAAGTAGGTACCGTTCTAACCGTAGGTGACGGTATTGCTAGTGTATATGGTTTGGCAAATGCCCAGTACGGTGAATTGGTTCAGTTTGAAAGCGGTCTTGAAGGGATCGTCCTTAACCTTGAGGAAGACAATGTTGGGGTAGTACTTTTAGGTCCTGCAAAAGAGATCAAAGAAGGTTCTACAGTTAAAAGAACTCAGCGTATCGCTTCTATCAGAGTAGGAGAAGGAATTGTTGGTCGTGTGGTTGATACTCTTGGAAATCCAATCGATGGTAAAGGAGCGATTGAAGGTGAGACCTATGAAATGCCACTAGAGCGTAAGGCTCCGGGGGTAATCTACCGTCAGCCGGTAAGTGAACCACTTCAAACAGGTATTAAATCTATCGATGCGATGGTTCCTGTAGGAAGAGGTCAGCGAGAGCTTGTGATTGGTGACCGTCAAACAGGTAAGACTACTGTTTGTATCGATACTATCCTTAACCAGAAAGAATTCTATGATGCCGGTCAACCGGTATATTGTATATATGTAGCTATTGGGCAAAAAGCCTCTACTGTAGCAGGGATCGCTAAGGTTCTTGAAGATAAGGGAGCTTTGGCCTACACTACTATCGTTGCGGCAAACGCATCAGATCCTGCTCCAATGCAGGTATATGCTCCTTTCGCTGGAGCTGCGATTGGGGAATATTTTAGAGATACAGGACGTCCTGCATTGATCGTATATGATGATCTATCCAAGCAGGCGGTTGCTTATCGTGAGGTGTCACTTTTACTTCGTCGTCCACCAGGACGTGAGGCATATCCAGGGGATGTTTTCTTCCTTCACTCAAGATTACTTGAGCGTTCAGCTAAGGTGATAGCCGATGATGATATTGCAAAACAAATGAACGACCTTCCTGATGTTCTAAAGGATAAAGTAAAAGGAGGCGGTTCTCTTACCGCTCTTCCAATTATCGAAACCCAGGCTGGAGACGTTTCTGCATATATTCCAACAAACGTAATTTCGATTACCGATGGGCAGATCTTCTTAACATCAGACCTTTTCAACTCAGGGGTTCGTCCTGCGATTGATGTTGGTATCTCGGTATCCCGTGTTGGGGGAAATGCTCAGATCAAGTCTATGAAGAAGGTTGCGGGTACATTGAAGCTTGACCAGGCTCAGTATCGTGAACTTGAGGCATTTGCCAAGTTTGGATCTGATCTTGATGCGGCTACTATGAATGTGATCTCAAAAGGTAAGCGTAACGTGGAGATCCTTAAGCAGGGACAAAACGATCCTTATCCGGTAGAAAACCAGATCGCGATCATCTATGCAGGTTCCAAGAACCTTTTAAGAGATGTCCCTGTAGATAAGGTAAGAGAGTTTGAGCAGGATTATCTCGAATATCTGAATGCAAAACACAGAGGTGTTCTTGACACGCTTAAAGCAGGAAAACTTACAGATGAAGTTACCGATACTTTAACTTCGGTTGCCAAAGAGCTTTCATCAAAATACAAGAACTAATTTTAAAATTCTGAATATTAAATTCTGAATTTATAATTATAACAAATGGCAAACTTAAAAGAATTACGTAGCAGGATTACTTCGGTATCATCAACGATGCAGATCACCAGTGCCATGAAGATGGTGTCGGCTGCAAAGTTGAGCAGGGCTCAGGATGCGATCACTTCAATGAGACCTTATGCCGAAAAGTTAACCCAGTTGCTACAGGATTTAAGTGCTACTCTTGATGATGATTCCGGAAGCAAGTATGCCGAGGAACGTGAGGTGAAAAAGGTTCTTATCGTTGCTATTTCCTCTAACAAGGGACTGGCAGGAGCTTTTAACACCAATATCATTAAGAAGGTGAAAAGTAAGATCCAGGAGGAATATCAGGGGAAAGAGGTTGAAGTTCTTACTTTAGGTAAGAAAGCCAACGATATCCTTAAAAAGTCCTATGATGTTTATAAAAACAACAACGGGATTTTTGACGAGCTTACCTTTGAAAATGTTTCAGAGATCGCTGATGATCTGATGGAGAAGTTCGTTGAGGGTAAATACGATAAAATAGATATCGTATACAACCAGTTCAAGAATGCAGCTACCCAGATTGTGATGGATGAGCAGTTCCTTCCTATCCAGACTTTCGAAGGTGAAAGCAACAAGCAGCTGGATTATATCTTTGAACCTTCAAAATTAGAAATAGTTAAAGACCTTATCCCAAAGTCTCTTAAAATGCAACTTTTCAAGGCGCTTAGAGATTCTTTTGCTGCAGAGCATGGTGCGCGTATGACTGCGATGCATAAAGCTACAGATAACGCGAAAGAGCTTAGGGATGATCTTAAACTTTCATACAACAAAGCAAGACAGGCTTCTATTACCAATGAGATCCTTGAGATCGTTGGTGGTGCGGAAGCACTTAACGGATAAATAAACGTCGTCCTGTCGCGATAGCTATCGGGATGTTTCAGGATCTAATAGAAGCTGAAATCGAAGATTCAACGTGATGAAACCAGTTCAGCCTGACGTAAGAATTAAAAGCCCTCGATATTGAGGGCTTTTTTCTTTGGTACAGGATTTGTTTTTATACCTTCAGAATCTAAAATCCAACGTTATGAAAAATGCATTACACTTACTCGCTGGAGTATTCATTTTAACAATTTTTGCTTCCTGTGGCGGCAATAAAGACCTGCAGGCACGTATCCCGGCACAGTTCAGTGAGGTATACTATACTTATAATTCGAATGGAATTCAATTGAATATTCCTGTTACCAGTATCCAGGATCAACGTATTTCTTTAGATGCTGTTTATTTCCACGGGATGAAATCAGATCTTAGGAAGAGTGAGGAAAAACCGAATCTATATGTGGCAGATTTCCGCATGGGATCGAGTGACATGGTGATGCATGAAGATCCAAAAGAGGAATATGGTAACCAACCTCCTCAGATACCGGAGAAAAGTCCATTTAATATAGAGGATGACGAAGCCATTCTGGTATTTACTCAAAATGATGTGGTGAAATACTATAAACTCGCGGGAATTGTGGAAAAGGAATAGGCTATTAGCTTTCATAATTGTGATTTATTCAGATATTTGTAATAAATCAACCTGCTCCTGTTGAGTACTTTAAAAAGATTTTTTCAAGACACTCTTATTTACGGTTTTGCGACGGTATTTCCACGCCTGATGAATTTCGTGCTGGTACCGTTGCATACTGATATCCTTCCGGCAGAAGAGTATTCAGTCAATACCGTTTTCTATGTCTGGGCTGCGTTCTTCAACGTGGTGCTTACCTACGGGATGGAAACTTCTTTTTTTAGATTCTTTAGCCAGGCTAAAGAGAAAGGACAGGTTTTTTCAACTGCTTTTATTGCGCTCACTGTAACTACGGTTATTTTTGCAACAGGGGTCTTTGTTTTCCAGGATTCACTTATTGCCTTAATGGATCTTGATCCATTCTTTTTCCAGTTGCTCTTCAGCGTACTGGTACTGGACACCCTTGTGGTGGTTCCTTTCGCATATCTTAGGGCTACAGGTAGACCTATCAAATTTGCAGGGATCAAGATCATCAATATTCTTATCTATGTCCTGCTGAATTTCTATTTCTTGTGGTTTGTGAGGGACTATCCCGAATATGCCCCTCAGTTTGTGCTGAACAACTATGGTCCGGAAGATATTGTTGGTTATATATTCATGGCAAATGTGGCGGCAAGCGGGGTAACATTTCTGTTGTTATTGCCATACTTTTTCAGAACCAGGATCAGTTTTGACTTCGGCATCTTTAAACAGATGTGGACGTATGGCTGGCCCATTATGGTAGCCGGAATCGCCTTCGTGATAAACGAAAATCTTGATAAACTGCTTATAAAGGATATGATCTCTGAAGAAGTGATGGGCGCCTATTCAGGATGTTATAAACTGGCCGTTTTTATGACAATATTTGTACAGGCCTTTAAAATGGGAGCCGAACCATTCTTCTTTAATCACTCTCAAAAAGAGAATGCCAGGCAAACCTATGCAGAGATATTGAAATATTTTGTGATTTGCGGAAGCATCATTTTCCTCGTCCTGGTATGCTTCATAGATTTTTTTAAAGCGCTGGTGATAAGAGATCCGGAATACTGGATGGCAATAAGTATAGTTCCCATTATCCTACTGGCCAATCTTTTTCTTGGAGTCTATCATAATCTTTCGGTATGGTATAAATTAACCGATAAGACACGAACCGGAATGTATATTTCGATCTTTGGTGCCATCATCACCATTTTACTGAATATTGTTCTTATACCGGTGATGGGATTTATTGCTGCGGCATGGGCCACACTGGTCGCTTACGGCAGTATGATGCTTATCTCTTATTTTCTGGGAAAAAAGTACTATCCCGTCCCCTATAACGTTAAAAAAATAAGTTTTTATCTGTTGCTTTCTGTTGGACTTTCAATACTTTCCTTCTCGTTTTTTAGAGATAATTATATTGCAGGAATTGCCATCACAGTTGGATTCCTTTTCACAGTTTTTTCATTTGAACGCAAACAACTTTATAAAATTCTAAGTCAATGATTGTAAAGGTTATTAATAAATCGAAACACAATTTACCAAATTATGAGACTGAAGCTTCTGCCGGTATGGACCTTCGGGCCAATATCGATGAACCGGTAGTGCTAAAACCCCTGGAAAGGGCCATCATAAAAACCGGGCTTTTTATCGAGTTGCCTATTGGCTATGAAGCCCAGGTGAGACCACGAAGCGGACTTGCAGCCAAGAAGGGTATAACTGTTCTTAATTCCCCTGGTACTGTAGATGCAGATTACCGTGGAGAAATTGGGGTTATACTCGTAAATCTTTCCAACGACGAGTTCACCGTGGAAGATGGAGAAAGAGTGGCACAACTTGTGATCGCTAAGCATGAGCAGATCCAGTGGGAAGAAACTGAAGTCCTGGAGGAATCAGCTCGCGGTGCTGGCGGATTTGGCAGCACAGGACATAAATAATTATTAATTAAAAAATTGAAATGAAAATTATCGTACCCATGGCGGGTCGCGGATCGCGACTTCGCCCACATACTTTAACAGTTCCAAAACCCTTAATTCCTATAGCAGGGAAACCCATAGTACATAGACTTGTAGAAGATATAGCGAAGGTTCTTGACGAAAAGATAGATGAAGTAGCCTTTATAATTGGAGAAGATTTTGGAGATCAGGTTGAAAAGGACCTGATGAGGATCGCCAATGCTCTGGGAGCAAAAGGAACAATATATTACCAGGATAAGCCCCTGGGAACCGGGCACGCCATTATGTGTGCAAAGGAGTCTCTAAGCGGGCCAGCGGTGATTGCATATGCTGACACCTTATTTAAGGCTGATTTTAATCTTGACAAGTCGGCAGATGGTGTAATGTGGGTAAAAAAAGTTGAGAATCCATCGGCTTACGGAGTGGTGCAGCTTAACCAGGCAGGAGAGATCACTGATCTTGTAGAAAAGCCTGAAGAATTTGTATCAGACCTTGCGGTTATTGGGATATATTATTTCAAGGACGTGGAAGTTTTAAAAAATGAACTTCAGGGTGTTCTTGATGAGAAGGTCACCAGGGGAGGAGAATATCAGATCAATGACGGAATTGAAAGAATGAGAGCGAATGGTCTTAAATTCGTCCCTGGAAAAGTAGACGAGTGGATGGACTGCGGTAACAAGGATGTTACCGTGGAAACTAATGGGCGAATGTTGAAATTTCTTCATCAGGATGGTGAAAAACTTATTTCCGATTCTGTAAAGATCAAGGATTCTGAGATTACCGAGCCATGCTATATTGGCGAGAACGTGGAACTGATCAACGCCAGGATTGGGCCTAATGTTTCAATAGGTGACGGTACAAGGATTGAAAATTCAACTATCAGGAATAGTCTTATCCAAAGTGACGCCGTGATAAAAAATGCCAGTCTTGATAATGCTATGATCGGGAATCATGCTAAATTTGATGGTAACTTTACCCAGATTAGTATTGGCGACTATTCTGTACTGGAATAAATCATAAAATGAAAAACCTGTTTATCATCCTGATAATGGTCTTATTGGTATTTCCTGTGAATTCTCAGGAGGTGCCTCAGCCTTTACAGGATGTTAATCAGGATGATCTTGGAAATGTCACCGATGAATTTCAGGAGTATTTCTTTGAGGCTCTTAAGCAGAAGGGAATAGAGAATTACGAAAAAGCGATTACTGCTCTTGAGAAATGCCTGGGTCTCGATGCCGAAAAGGCAGTTGTTTATTTTGAACTGGGAAAGAATTATCGGGAACTTGAACAGTTTGATAAGGCTATTGAGAATTTCAGGAAGGCCCATGAGCTTCAGCCCAAAAAAGAGGCTATACTAATCTATCTATTCCAGACCTATGGAATGACCGAGGATTATGAAGGTGCCATTGCCACGGTGAAGAAGCTTATCCCTTTTAATTCAGATTATAAGGAAGACCTTGCCAACCTCTATCTCCTTAATGAAGATTATGACGAAGCACTTAAATTACTGGACGAACTTGATGAAGAGCTAGGTGTAAACTCATACCGTAATTCTTTGAGAAGACAGATCTATGCCCGAACTAACAATACAGATGCTCAAATAAATAATCTGGAACAAAGTATTTCAGATAATCCCGAAATAGAACAGAATTATCTCAACCTGATCTACATTTATAGCGAACAGGGGGATGAAGAGGAGGCCTTCAGGGTCGCTAAGGAGCTTATAGAGGCAAATCCCGGCTCTTCTATAGCTCACCTGGCTCTGTATAAGTTTTATCTGAATAAAGACGATGCTGAGGCTGCTTTGGCTTCCATGAAAATTGTCTTTGAAAGTGAAGAGATCGATGCTGAATCAAAATTTAAAGTTCTGAATGATTTCTTGAATTTTGTGCAGGAAAATCCTGAGTATGAAGAGGAGCTTATAGAAGTAGCCGGCAAACTAACTGAATGGGAAAATGCCCCTAAGCTTTATGAGCAATTGGGACAGTATTATTTGAAAAAGAACAATAGAGAAGACGCACTTACGTTCTTTGAACTGGGGCTTAAGGAAAACCCGGATAATTTCGAACTCATCAGAAACACGCTGCTTTTACAGCTGGAGTTTGAAAAGTATGAGGCAGCCAGGGATTTAAGTGCAGGGGCACTTGAGAGCTTTCCTTCTCAATCGGTATTTTATCTGCTTCATGGAGTGGCTCTTAATAAACTGGCAGAATTTGAAGCCGCTGAGGAGAGCCTGGTGGAAGGGCTGGATTACCTGATAGATGACATCCGAATGGAAGTAGACTTTTATTCTCAGCTGGCGATAAGCTATAATGGTATGAATCATGTTAGTAAAGCTGAAGAGTATCGTCGTAAGGCGCAAAATTTGAAAAAAGAAATTAACTGATGTTGAAGAAAATATTTGTCCTGGTCTTAGTATCTGTATTTGTAATTTCATGTGGAAGCAGAAAATCTACTTCAGGAATAGTTACGAAAAATGCAGAAGCAGTATCTGTAATTAAAAAGCATTATACCAATGAAGCAGATTTTAAGACTGCTTCAGGAAAGTTACGTGCCGTTTATCAGGATGCAGAAAAAACCCAGTCGGTGAATCTAAGCTTCCGAATGAAAAAGGATGAGGCGATCTGGATGAGCGCAAGTATTCTTGGGTTTCCAGTGGCAAAAGCTTATATCACTCCTACCAGTGTGAGCTATTATGAGAAAGTTACTCAAACCTATTTTGAAGGAGATTTCAGCCTGGTAAGTGATTTTTTAGGAACACCCCTGGATTTTCAGAAACTTCAGAATCTCTTGATAGGGCAGGCAATATATGATCTTAGAACAGAGGAATATGATTTTATACAGTCTCCAAGGGGCTTCCAGTTTGTAAATGATGCTTCAGATAATATGAAGAAGATGTTTTTACTGCATCCTGAAAGTTTTAAGGCTGAAGCTCAGCAATTAGCTCAGGAACAGGAAAACAGGAGTTTAACTGTAACTTATTCAGATTATCAAAGCGTAGATGGATTGATATTTCCGGAAAATATTAAGATCATTGCAAATGAAGGAGGAGCAAGCACGAATATAGATCTAACTTACAGATCACTTAGTTTTAATGAAGAAGTGAGCTTTCCTTTTGACATCCCATCAGGTTATGAAGAAATCAGTTTAAAATGATTGGAATAAATTATTCTAGACACTTACTTTTTTTATTATTTCTGTTTCTCGGCTTCAATTCTGCTATTGCACAGGATAACCGTGAAGAACTTGAAAAAAGGAGAATAGAACTTCGCAATGAAATAAGCAGGATTAATGAACTGCGTATCTCCAATCAGAAAAAACAAAGATCGGTTCTTGGTCAGGTTGAAGATCTCAACCAACAGATAAGAAGTACCGAAGACCTTATTAAGCTTACCAACCAGCAGGCGAACCTTCTTACCAGGGAGATCAATACAAATACAAATAAGATTGGGCAGCTGCGGAAGGAACTGGAAAGTCTAAAGGAGGATTATGCGAAGATGATCCGAAGATCCTACAAAAGTTCATCCCAGCAGAGCAGGATCATGTTTCTCTTATCTTCAAAGAACTTCCTACAAGCTTATAAGCGCCTTCAGTATATGAAACAGTATACTGAATACAGAAAACAACAGGGAGAGGAAATCAAGGCTAATACTGCCGAATTACAAGCACTTAATTCAAAACTCGTCAAGCAAAAAGAGGAAAAGGAAAAGCTCATTGCCGAAAACCGTAAAACAAGGGCTCAACTTGAGCAAAACAGGAAATCACAGCAGGAGCTCATGTCCACTATCAAGAAAAAGGAAGGCCAGTTTGCTGCGCAGATCCGCCAGAAGCAGCATGAGATCGATGAGATAGACAGGGCGATAGAACGAATGATTCGTGAATCGATTGCAAAAAGCAATGAGGAAAGCGGTTCAACATCCAGAGATACCTACGAACTTACCCCGGCGGCCAGGGCTTTGGCAGCCGACTTCAATAATAATAAGGGGAAATTACCCTGGCCTGTGAGATCTGGAGTTGTGACCATGCAATTTGGAAAACAGCCCCACCCGATTGTTAAATCGGTGATGGTGAATAATAATGGCGTTCGCATAGATACCGATGAAGGAGGAAAGGCGCGTGCTGTTTTTAACGGAACCGTAAGTGAGGTGCAGGCAGTTAAGGGGGCAAATAAAGCTGTGATGGTACGTCATGGTGATTATATTACTATCTATAATAACCTTGAAACTGTTTATGTGAAAAGAGGGGATGTAGTGGTAACAGAGCAGGAGCTGGGAGAGATCGCTACCAGCAAGACAACGGGCAAGACCACCCTTCACTTTTTGCTCTACAGGAACAATCAGAAGATGGACCCAGCCGATTGGATCTATAAAATGTAGGCTGTATTTACGCAACCATTTAAGATTTAGGTATCTAATAATTATAAGGCCTTAACCATGAATAAAATGCTTCCTTTACTGCTGCTGTCAATTTTTTCTCTATATAGTTGCGATGAGGTGCTTATTGAAGAGAATAGAAGGATAGAAGTAGAGGGGAGACTTATTACTCCAGGAAACGAACCAGTTTCGGGGATTCAGATACTAACAGCTGGGGTGTTTGAAAGGCGGCTGACTTCTAATACCGATAAGATTCTGGGAGCTGGTAGATCTGCTTCGGATGGGACATTTAACTATATTTCGCTGGATACTTATTCTCATGAGCTGATGTTTGCCGTAAATCCGGTGGAATACGGGGAGGATCAGAATTATGCCTCTATGTATTTCTATGATCCATCAGGCGATCATTCCACGCAATATGATTTGGGGAATCTAGAACTGGCAAAAAGAATGGAGTTCCGTTTAAATATTGCGAACACTTCCCAATCTGAAGACACTCTTCGTTATAGTGTGGATTACCGTAGGCCAATACGTCATTTCCTATTTGATACCGGAAGCTTTATAGAGGACGGCAACCGTCCAGGGAACTTTATTTTCATAAGAGAATACCTTCCGGATAGTGAACCCCTAAGCCTTACATTTTCAACACTTGAAGGAAGTGATTTTATATTTTCGTATAGTATTGGCGAAGCGCCGGTTGAGGAGATCACAATACCTGTTTCCAATCAAAATGACAGCTATGATTTCGAATACTAGGCTTTTATTGCTTCTTTTATTAATTTCTGGTTTTATCAATGCTCAGGAGGAAAATATTTCTGAAAATCAGTATTCTGAGGATTTTGAGACGGTCTTTTTCAACCTGGAATTCTATTATCCTATGGCTATTGGAAATTCTGCATATTCAGATTATAATTTCGATCCCGGATATGCTTTAGATTTCAACTGGTTCGTTATGCCTGAATTTACTTTAGGAGCGAGGCTTGCCGTACACCGTGGATTTCCGCAGGATAGGTCAAAGACAGGGAATATAAATCGTTCAACCTTCCATTTATTAGGTTTGGACGCGGGGTATTATCAGGCCCTTACCAGAGAATGGAATATTCATTATAAAGCAGGAATAGGTTTGATCACGAATGTTTATCAGGCACCTGAGGATAAATTCAGTGAGGACGGAGGTAAACTCTGGATTTCTTCGGAAGTTACAAAAAGACTGAACAGGACTCTTGGAATATTCCTGAGAACGGGATTTGATTTTGACTTTAACAATATAGAGACTTCGGCAAACAAGAGCTCTTATTTCAATAACAACTTTTTATTCAACCTGGGAGCCGGAATTCGTATCAATCTTCAAAACCCCGGAGGTTAGTTATTCCTCAAATAGCGCTTTTAATTCGGTAGCCTCTTTTGGCTTCATTTTCCCGGCAAGTACTAGACTTAGCTGTTTTCTTCTTAAGGCAGCTGCGAAACGTTCCTTTTCCAATTCGGTTTCAGGCTGTAATGGTGGGATCTGTACCGGAGTCCCTGTTTCATCTACTGCGACAAAAGTATAGATGGCTTCATTGGCCTTGCTCCTGCGACCACTCTCACGGTCTTCTACCCAAACATCTATGAATATCTCCATAGAAGATTTAAAAGCCCGGGAAACGGCAGCTTCTACCGTTACAACACTTCCTAAAGGGATGGCCTTATTAAAGGCTACATGGTTTACCGAAGCTGTAACCACTATCCTGCGACTGTGCCTTCGAGCAGCTATACTTGCAGCACGATCCATCCTGGCGAGTAACTCACCTCCAAAAAGATTGTTTAATGGATTGGTTTCACTGGGTAAAACCAGATCGGTCAATGTAGTTCGTGATTCGCTGGGTAGTTTAGCCTCCATGTTGATTTTTTTGCAAAAATAAGCAGGATTTAGGAGGTTTGCCCGTTAATAAAGTATTAAAGTTCCTGAACCAGTAACCAGGCCCCTTCATTACTTTTCTTTACCTCGTACAGTTTATTGATAGCTTCACGGCGTGTTTGATGACTGGAATATACTACCTGGTGAAGTCCATATTTATTGGCTCCAATAAGTCTGGCCTTATGACCTTCAGCGCGCAGTTCATCCACTTTTTTCTTGGCATTTTCTTCAACTCTGAAAGCACCCGCAATGATGTGGTAGTTACCAGATTGTTTTTCAACCTCGAAGGTTACGGCGGGTAATGGATTATCTATTACGAAAGTCGCCTGCTGGATCTGCTGCTGCAGCTTACTTTCAGCTTCCTGCTGCTCGGCGATATTATGCTTTGAAACCTGGCTGCTATAGATATTAAGTCCTGCGAAACTTGAAATCCCAATAGCTATCAAACCAATAGCCGCGTACTTAAGTATGGTAGATCTTCTTTTCTCAGGAGTAAATAGAAGCGGCACTTTTTCTTCAAGTTCTTCCACCTGCTGTTTATATACATCCCTTTGAACCGCAGAGGTTTTAAAGGTATCAAGCCCGAAGGATTGGGTTAGGAAATTTATATGTGTAAATGGTTCGAACTGCAGTTTATCTTCACTGTCCAGGTAGAATTTACCAATATTTGCCAGTTCAGCCTTGGACTCATTCTGCAAAGAATTTTCCAGGTCATAAACGAATTCCTGGATCATATTATTAGCAGAATTATACTTCACAACTTCGACCTCTGCAATATAATTTGCTAGAAGACCGTCATTCTTGATCAACTGGCGATTGAAAGAAATGAGTTTTTTAGGCGGATAAAATTCGTTGGTTTCCCTGTCTATATAAGCTGATTGTTTTTGCGATAAAAAAGCTCCGAAACCGGGCAAAACTACGCATTCATATCTATATAGCAGATCCTGGATGTGGCTGGTAATGTTCATGGGCAGCAAAAATATAAGTTTTGGCAGTGGGTTAAAGTTACCCAAAGAAAATTTATTAACAAATCTTTTTTTCTGTAATTTTAGTCAAATTAGGCTGAATGAATTCTGAAGACTTACTCTATACGCTGGCTCTGCAACATATTCCAAATCTGGGAGATACTACTGCAAAAAAATTGATCAGGCATTTCGGAAATGCCAAAAATGTCTTCAGGGAAAAGAAGTCTAATTTATTGAAACTTGACGGAATTGGAGGCATCAGGATCAGGGAACTTAATGATGCAAAACACCTGAAGGCTGCAGAAGAAGAGTTAAAATTCATGGATTCGAACAGGATTAATTCTTATTATTTTCAGGAAAGTGATTATCCTGAAAAACTTAAACATTGCATTGACGGCCCTATACTGTTATTCTCCCGGGGGAATATCAACCTTGAAAGAAAACGTATAATCAGTATTGTAGGAACCCGGCAGATCACCTCTCATGGAGTGGCATTCTGTGAAAAATTAATTGAAGATCTATCACCGCTGGAACCGGTGATCGTATCAGGTTTTGCTTATGGCGTTGATATTACCGCTCAGAAGGCTGCCACGAAGAATAATCTTCAAACCATCGGTTGTCTTGCCCACGGGCTTAACCAGATTTATCCAAAAGTTCATAAGAAATATGTGAATCAGATCGAAGAAAATGGAGGATTCTTTACTGATTTCTGGAGTACCGATAAGTTTGATCGAAATAATTTTTTAAAGCGTAACCGCATCATTGCAGGTCTAAGCGAAGCCACCATTGTAATTGAAAGTGCTGAGAAAGGCGGGGCTTTGGTTACGGCAGATATTGCTGGGTCATACGACAGGGAGGTGTTTGCAGTGCCTGGAAGACCAGGTGATAAATTCAGTAGCGGATGTAATAATCTTATAAAAGCTCAGAAAGCTCATGTACTTACTTCGGCAGCAGATCTCGCTTACATTCTTAACTGGGAAATTGAAGAAAAACATAAGAGTGTTCAGAAGCGATTATTCGTAGAGCTGGAAGACGATGAACAAAAGCTCTATGAATTTTTAAAAACAAGAGGAAAAACAGAACTGGACCTGCTGGCACTCAATTGTAATTTCCCGACTTTTAAAACCGCTTCTCTATTACTGAATATGGAGTTAAAAGGAGCTATACGGCCACTCCCCGGTAAATTATTTGAAGCAATCTAATAACCGGCCTTTTCCCGTACTTTTTTAAGTACTTCATTTGCCACATGTCTGGCTTTTTCTGCGCCTTTCGCCAGGGCCTTATCCACTTCATCCAGGTTATTCATATAATAATCATATTTCTCCCTGGGTTCCTGAAACTTTTCCTTTACAAGTTCGAAAAACGCCTGTTTTGCATGCCCGTATCCGTAGCCACCGGTTTCGTAATTCTTCCGCATTTCAACAATCTGCTCTTCATTCGCAATAAGTTTGTACAAGGCAAATACATTACAGGTATCCGGATCCTTAGGCTCTTCCAGCGGGGTACTATCGGTCTGTATACCCATGATCTGCTTTCTCAGTTTCTTATCGGTCTGGAAGATGTTGATGGTGTTATTTTTAGATTTACTCATTTTTTCACCATCGGTTCCCGGAACATGCATTGTATTCTCCTGAACCCTGGCTTCGGGAAGTACAAAAACCTCACCCATTTTTGCGTGGAATCTTGAAGCAACATCCCTGGTCATTTCAAGGTGCTGTAACTGGTCTTTTCCTACAGGAACAATTTCGGCGTCATAGAGCAGAATATCTGCTGCCATAAGCATGGGGTAAGAGAACAAACCTGCGTTCACGTCTTCAAGACGATCGGCCTTATCCTTAAAGGAATGGGCCAGGGTCAATCTCTGGTATGGAAAGAAACAGCTTAAATACCAGGTGAGTTCAGTAACCTGAGGGATATCGCTCTGGCGGTAAAAAACGCTGCGTTCAATGTCCAACCCACAGGCAAGCCAGGTTGCTGCAACAGAATAGGTGTTTTCTCTCAGCTCCTTCGCATCTTTTATCTGTGTAAGCGAATGCATATCGGCAATGAAAATGAAGGATTCATTATCTGGCTTATTGGCCATTTCTATTGCCGGCATGATCGCGCCTAGAAGATTGCCTAAATGAGGCGTTCCCGTGCTCTGTACTCCTGTAAGTATTCTGGACATTGGCTTTTCGAATTTTCCTGCAAAGGTAATTTTTTTATAGAATTCACTCGGTTCATTTTACTACTTTTGGAGTCATGGGTTATTTAAAAAAGGCAGCAATACTGTTATGGCGAATCTGGTTCTATGTTTTGATGGTGATGCCAATAGTGATAATGCTTCCTTTTCTGCTCGTTTTCACTTCTGCTGAAAGATTCTATCCTCAATTCTTTATTTGTGCACGCATCTGGGCCAAGATCATCCTTGTGGGGATGGGCTTTTCTATAAAGGCAGTAGCTGAACAAATCCCTGAAAAACATAAGAGTTATATGCTCGTGGCCAACCATGCTTCCATGCTTGATATCATGTTAATGCTTGCCGTGATAAAACAACCATTTGTATTCATCGGAAAGATGGAGTTAAGCCGAATCCCGGTGTTTGGTTTTTTCTACAGTAGAACCTGTATCCTGGTAGACCGGAATAATCAAAAAAGTAAGAAAGACGCTTTTGAGGAGGCTCAAAGAAGGCTGAAACAGGAAAACAGTGTATGCATCTTTCCGGAAGGAGGAGTGCCCGATGATGAATCAATTTTACTGGATCAGTTCAAGGACGGCGCTTTCAGGCTGGCAATAGAACATCAGATTCCTATTGTACCTCTCACTTTTCATGATACAAAAAGGAGGTTCTCTTACAAATTCTTTACCGGAGGCCCCGGAAAGTTAAGGGTAAAGATCCATAATTTCATCTGTACCAACGGTCTCGAATTGCAAGACCGAAGGCCATTGAAGGAAAGAGTAAGGCAGGTTATCCTTAAGGAGCTGCAGGATCCTTCCGTCTCTTAGAATTTAAGGTTAAGACCCGAATATATACCAAAGTTTACCGGCTGTACATTATTCACATTATTGAAGGTATTCAGCTGATATTTGAAAACAGGTTCGAGGCTAATACTGAATTTATCATTCAGTTTATAATCCATCCCAAGACCAATATTCGTACTAAAACTTGTATTATTGATATTGCTTGCTTCTCCAAGATTGGTCGTCGCATTCCCCGAGACAAGGTCCACCCTGTTCCTGTCGAGGAAAAGGCTGCTTCCGCCACCAATAATGTTTAAACCGAATTTTTTATCGATCACCACATATTCTATTTCCAGTGGAACCTCTATAAAGCCGAATTGCTGATTGATCTCTGCTGGTGTATATATCGATGAGGCAAGGGAATTCTGGCTGAAGGATTCAGAAGCCATACTTCCGTTAGGCCTTGTATTGCTTCTAATCTGAACATGATCCTCATTGGGCCTGATGTTGTCCAGGCTGGACGCGATGCCGGAAGGAGAATAAGAGATATCCTGAATATTATAGCTCATATTTATTTTGCTTATCCCTGTTCTTATCCTGAACTTATTTGAAAGCTCGTAAGCCAGTTTGATACCATACGAAAGTGTAACCTCAGAAGAAGATGAATTGTTAGAGAATTGCGAGGAAAGTTCGTTCCCGCTCCCCATGTTCTTATAAAAAAGTGGTGCTGCAAAAGTGGACAATCGCAGTTTTTTATTGGCGGCCTCGGCTATCTCTTCTTCTTTATGGTCGTTTTTCTTTTCTTCCTCAAGTTGAGCAAGTGCATTTTCCTGCTCATTAATGGTGGTTTCTGTTTCGGTTGAATCTTTTACTGTCTTCTCAGTTTGGGCGATAATGCCGGAAGTTTCATCTTTGATCACTTCCGGCTTTATTGCCACTTTTTCTTCTTCATTTTTCATTATTGTCTTTCTATTCTTTTCTGTCCCCTCTGCAGCAACAGCTGACTCCTGCTTACTTGTATGATTGGTATTTGCACTATTCGTTTTTTGAGGTCGATTATTTGATGCGGTAGATGAATTGTAAGAATTTGCTGAAGATGAGGAGATAATTTCTCCTTTAGATGTTTCCTCAGCTGGCTCTTCAGAGGCCACTTGATTTTCAAAATTCCCATCTTCAGGAATATCTTTTTGGTAAACTGATTCTGTTTTTTCTTCTTTATGATTTTCAGGTCTTTCGAGTACTACTCCCGGTTCATTTTGAATTGTTTCACTGTTTTGAGTGAAAAGAAGGCTGCCGATGATCACTGCGACCACTGCGGCGACACCTCCTAATTTCATCCAAAGCGGAATGATAAGGGGTCTTTTTTTCTCTTTTTTGTCAAGCTTTGCTGCAATGTTCTCCCATACTCTTTCCCTGGGTTCACTCTCAAAGTCCTTGAACTTTTCCTGAAAAATCCGGTCTATGTTCTTCTTTTCCTTCATGATGATTGAGCCGAATTTTTAATATTCTGATTTTTTTCAATTCTGTCTTTTAATGCCATTCTTGCCCGCGCAAGATTGGATTTTGAGGTTCCCTCGGAAATATTAAGCAATTCAGCAATTTCCTTGTGTGAATGACCATCCAGAACATACAGGTTGAATACCTGCCGGTATCGGTCAGGAAGATTTTGTACGCAATCCAATAGGAAATCCACAGAGATATCCTCCGTTTCTACTTCTATCTCTTCTTCAGTGAGGTGATGCTCATTCGTTATTCCATAGACCTTCTGCTGGCGATGTTTTTGTAAGGCAGTATTTATAATGATCCTCTTCATCCAGCCTTCAAAGGAACCCGCATCTTTATACTGGGTTATTTTTTCAAATATGGTGACAAATCCATCTTGCAGATTGTCTTCCGCCTGCTGGCGGTTATCAGAATATTTAAGGCATAACCCGAACAGCTTTGCCGCATAAAGGCGATAAAGCTGTTCCTGTGCCTTTCTATCCTGTTTTTTACACTTGTGAATAAGGTCTTTTAACCCCACTTAAAAGATTTATAACTTATTATCTGGTCTTTCTCAAGACTGGTTATGATTGAGACTGAGTAACCGGGATCACTACCGTCTCATAAACTGGTTCACCACCTGTTTCATCAACAAGGAATTTGAATGTATAATCTTCCTCCTCATCTATATTTATGGTAAACTTACTGGTACCCTGACCACCTCCTACGGTACCGTCACAATTGCTGTCCAGCTGTATCGAGGCAATTGCAGAAACAAAAATAATTCTTCTTTCATCTCCCACATTGCCTTTTCTTCTCGCATCTAATCCCGCAAACGAATGACAGGCCGAGGGAAGAATGTAAGTTACGGTAACTTCATAGGTTTTTCCGAATTCGAATTCATCTGGAAGGTCATTTGCTACGATCTCGGCTAATTCATATTCAAAATTCGGACTGTCATCATCTACAGAACATCCTGCTAATGCAAGAAATGTAATAAATATAAAAACTAACTTTTTCATTTTGGTAATATGCTTTTGTTAATAGATGCACATAGCTCCAAAAGGTTGCGTGAGGACCAAAAAAAATCCCCGTTAGGGGATTTTGATTATTCTTTGGCGATCTTTATCGCGTTTTTGATCTTTTCTTCCAGTTCCTCCATGAGATCAGGATTGTCTTTCAGTAAAATCTTAACAGCATCTCTTCCCTGTCCCAGTTTAGTATCTTCATAACTGAACCAGGATCCACTCTTTTTGATTATCTCGTAATCAACACCAATATCTATTATCTCCCCAATCTTGGAAACTCCCTCGCCATACATGATGTCGAACTCGGCAGTTTTGAATGGTGGAGCAACTTTATTCTTGACCACCTTCACCCGGGTCTTGTTACCTGTTACTTCATTGTTGCTATCCTTGATTTGAGTAGATCTTCTTATGTCCAGCCTTACCGAAGCATAGAATTTAAGTGCATTACCACCGGTAGTAGTTTCAGGATTACCAAACATAACACCTATCTTTTCCCTTAGCTGGTTAATAAAGATCACTGTACAGTTGGTCTTACTGATAGATGAGGTAAGTTTTCTCAAAGCCTGAGACATCAATCTCGCATGAAGCCCCATTTTGGAATCTCCCATCTCACCTTCGATCTCACTTTTTGGAGTAAGTGCCGCAACCGAGTCGATCACAATGATATCGATCGCTCCTGAACGGATTAGATTATCTGTAATTTCAAGCGCCTGTTCCCCGTTATCTGGTTGGGAAATGATAAGATTGTCAATATCTACATGCAGTTTTTCAGCATAGAATCTGTCAAAGGCATGTTCTGCATCAATAAAGGCTGCGATTCCACCTTTTTTTTGAGCTTCAGCAATTGCATGAAGGGTAAGAGTCGTTTTACCGGAAGATTCCGGTCCGTAAATTTCAATTACCCTACCTCTTGGATATCCTCCAACTCCCAGGGCGAGGTCAAGACCTAATGAACCTGTGGAAATAGCATCTACATCTACCACAACCTGATCGCTCATTTTCATGACCGTACCTTTCCCATAGGTCTTATCCATCTTATCCAGGGTAAGCTTCAAAGCTTTTAGTTTCGCTTCTTTCTCTTTATCGTTGCTCATGTATGAATTTTAAATTGAATAATTAAGGACTGCTAAAATAGTATAAGTTTTTCAGCCAAACAATAAAACTTATCGATGATTTTTGGAATTATTCCATAAATTTGGAATAACTATTATTGCAATACGAAGACTTCGCTTATATAATGGTTTTTGAGGGAAATGTATTTCTGCAAACCAAAAAAATTGGCTTAGGACAAGTTCGGGAATAATTGAATTGATGGCTCCTGCAGGTAACTTTGAATCCCTCCGGGCGGCCTTTGATAACGAAGGTGATTCGGTGTTGCACAACTCAATTTGTACGCTCGCGACTGTATAGATTTCACCATTGAGGACTTACCGGGAATTGTTAAAAGGTTTGAGGAGTAAGGAGACTTACACTTAAAACTCTAATTAATGGTAAAGACCTTTCTATTAATAAGCCCCTTAATCAACAATGCTAAAAAGGCAAAATTACCTGCTGTGAAGGTAATGGACCAGGCTGTTATTAACTCATTTCGCTTGATTTCAGGCTGCGTCTTTCAGATAAACTATATAAAATTGTACAGGTCTAATGGTAGTTGTAACTTTGCAGCGTCAAAAATGCATCGGTTGTAATTAGTGTTTGAAATGGCGCCAGCGCAATTCCAGATGTCTAAAAAGAACGGGAAGAAGGTTATGCTTAATTCAATAGAAAAAAGGATTTTATAACCTTAAAATTACAGGATAACTGTATTTTTGACGACTGTTGCAGGCGCAGAAAGCCTGCCCGGTAAAAATAATTACCGCGAAGATATTGTAATCATACTTTAACTCTTAAAATATTGGTATAGCATGCAACTGTACAATAAATTAAGCGCTAAAGAAAGAGAAGCCCTTTTAGAAGAGGCCGGTGAAGACAGGCTAACCCTCTCTTTCTATGCTTATGCAAAGATCGGAAACCCCGAATTATTCAGGAATCATTTATTTATTGCCTGGGACCAGATGGACGTGCTGGGAAGGATCTATGTTGCCCATGAAGGAATCAATGCACAGCTTTCGGTACCTGCGAAACGCTTCCACGAATTCAAGGCTTTCATAGATGATATTTATTTCCTTAAGGATGTTCGTTTGAACATTGCCATTGAACACGACATTAAATCTTTCCTTAAGCTAAAGGTAAAGGTTCGTAATAAGATCGTGGCCGATGGCCTCAACGACGACACTTTTGATGTTACCAATAAAGGTGTTCATGTAGATGCTGCTAAATTCAATGAACTTATCAGCGATCCAAATACCGTACTGGTAGATATGAGAAATCATTACGAAAGTGAGATCGGGCATTTCCAGGGAGCTATAACTCCCGATGTGGACACATTCCGTGATTCTTTGCCTATCATTGAAGAGAACCTTAGAGAACACAAGGAAGATAAAAACCTGGTAATGTACTGTACTGGTGGAATTCGATGCGAGAAGGCCAGTGCTTACTATAAACATCGCGGATTCAAGAATGTCTATCAGCTTGAAGGCGGGATCATTGAATATACCCGCCAGGTACAAAACCAGAGCCTTGAGAATAAATTCATCGGAAAGAATTTTGTGTTCGACCACCGTCGCGCCGAAAGAATTTCAGATGATGTTATTGCCCAGTGCCATCAATGCGGAAAACCATGTGATACACATGTGAACTGTGCCAATGAGGCATGTCACTTATTATTTATTCAGTGCGAGGAATGTGCTGAGAAAATGAATAATTGCTGTTCAGACAAGTGTAAGGAAATAGCCGCATTGCCCTATGAGGAGCAGAAAAAGCTTCGAAAAGGAAAGGGAGCAAGCAATAAGATTTTCAAGAAAGGTCGTTCTGAGGTCCTGCAGTTTAAGCGGTAGGTTTCTTTTCTAAAATGGTGTTGCCAATTAATATTGGTATATTTACCTTGAAAATTTTTTATGAACCTCAAGGAGGTGCTCTAAAACATGCGTCAGGCTGAAATAAACTCAGCCTTTGTGAAGATGAGGGAGATTCCGCAAAACCATATGGTGTGACGGGATGATGTTTAAATACGCATTAGAGCTGTCCTTCTCAATATATATAATATATGGCTTGCAGCAGTTGCTCGACCGGTAAGGATGGTCAGCCGAAAGGATGTAAGAATAATGGAACCTGTGGAACGGACGGATGCAACAAGCTCACCGTTTTCGACTGGCTTTCAAACATGTCTCTTCCGGGAGGGGTGGAACCTTTCAATTTTGTGGAAGTACGATTCAAGAACGGTCGTAAACATTTCTATAAAAATACAGAGAATTTAAGTCTGAGCATTGGAGACATTGTGGCTACCGAAGCTAATCCAGGCCATGATGTTGGAATGGTTAGCCTTACCGGGGAACTGGTAAGAGTTCAGATGAAAAAGAAAAAGGAAGATCCCGATTCCGCGGAGATTCTTAAGATATATCGTAAAGCTTCTCAGAAAGATATCGATGTCTGGCAGGAGGCCCGTGACAGGGAAGAAAAGATCAAACAACGATCCAGGCAGATCGCCATAAGGCTGAATCTGAGTATGAAGATCAGTGACGTGGAGTTTCAGGGCGATGCTTCTAAAGCAACTTTTTATTATACAGCTGAGGATCGTGTAGATTTCAGGCAGCTAATCAAGGAGTTTGCCCGTGAATTCAATACACGCATCGAGATGCGCCAGATAGGCCTAAGGCAGGAAGCAGCCAGACTTGGAGGAATTGGCTCCTGTGGCCGTGAACTTTGTTGTTCTACTTGGTTGACCGATTTCAGATCTGTAAGTACTTCTGCTGCCAGATACCAGCAATTATCGTTGAATCCTCAGAAACTGGCGGGGCAATGTGGTAAATTAAAGTGCTGCCTTAACTACGAATTGGATACTTATCTTGAGGCTTTAAAATCTTTTCCAAAAACAGACGTTAAGTTAAAGACCAAAAAGGGAACTGCGGTATGTCAAAAAATAGACATATTTAAAGGCCTGCTTTGGTATGCATATGAAGGGGAATGGATGAACTGGCATAAACTTACTCCGGAACAGGCTAATACTATCATTGCCAGGAACAAAAAGGATGAGCCGGTTGGAAGCCTGGAAGAGTATGAATTGGAAGTCCAGATTGAAGAAGATGATAATAAAGTTTTCAAGGATGCTGTAGGGGAAGATAGCCTTACCCGTTTCGATAAACCGAAGCAACACCGGAAAAAAAGAAATAAGAAAAGAAAAAAGCGTAAAGGAAATACTTCAAAGTCTAAGAATGCGTAGTGCAGTTTTCGTTTCTTTTATGGTTTCCATGATCATCCTGCTCTCTTCCTGTGACAGGAAAAGAGTGTATGATGAATATAAACCGGTAATAGGTTGGCATAAGGATTCCTTAGTTTCATTTGAGCTCGGCACTATGGATTCCAGTAAGGTGTATGACCTTTTCATCAACATTAGGAATAACAACGATTACCAGTATAGTAATTTATTTTTGATCACGGAGATAAAATTCCCTCAGGGTAAGGTGATTAGCGATACCCTGGAATATGAGATGACTAAACCTGACGGGGAGTGGCTCGGCACGGGTTTTGGTGATGTAAAAGAGAACAAACTCTGGTATAAGGAGGA
>JAWWBH010000019.1:0-22637 GCA_033721075.1 Christiangramia sp. | reverse complement strand
AGGGATAAGACTTACCCCGCACTGCCAGAGACGTGTGGACGGAATGAAGTCTGAGATCCATCGCCGCGGTTTCATGAGTATCAGGCATTTAATGGCCGAGGCTGGCTACGTGGATGAAGATCTTTATTATGACGATCAGGGTAAACCACATCTTGTAGATAACAAGTATATTTCCATTACTCATTCGTTCAATTTTACGGCTATTATTGTTAGCGATGATCACGTGGGAATAGACATAGAAAAACAACGGGAGAAGATCCTGAAGATCGCAAATAAATTCACCCCGTTAGACGAATATCATACTCTTGCCAATGAGGAGGCGCTTATAAGAAAACTCACCATTGTTTGGGGTGCAAAGGAATCGGTATATAAGCTACTGGCACAGCCCGGCATTGGTTTTCTGCAACATATAAATGTGACCGATTTCGATTTTGATGATTCCAAAACCACTACTCATGTGAGGTATAATGGAATTGATTCCTGGTTCGACGTGGAATTCCTTGAATTCGAGAATTTCACCTGTGTCTATGCAATGCCATCAGATAATAAAAAGGACAAATGGTAACCGATACCAGGGAGAACCTGGCAGATATTGCCAGGGCAGTCGATGAGAATAAAAAACTACTGGCGGTTCTGGTAGATCCCGATAAATTTGATGTAAACGAGGCGGGGAATTTCCTGAATGATCTTCCGGAAGAAATCACACATATTTTTATTGGTGGAAGCACTGTTGCTCAAGGTCGAACCTGTGAAGTTGTAAAATGCCTGAAGAACTTCACTGAGCTTCCATTGATACTTTTTCCCGGAGATCACAGCCAGATCTCGTCCCATGCGGATGCCCTGCTCTTTCTAAGCCTTATCTCAGGAAGGAATCCGGAATATTTGATTGAACAGCAGGTGAGATCTGTTCAAAAAATTAAAAATACCCGGCTGGAGATCATACCAACCGGTTATATTCTTATTGACGGCGGAAAAAAATGTGCGGTTCATGAAGTGAGCAATACGCTTCCATTAGCGCAGAATGATATCGGGAATATTGTAAATACGGCTCTGGCCGGACAATATTCAGGAAAAAAGCTTATCTATCTTGAAGCCGGCAGCGGAGCGGAAATCCCGGTTTCTGAAGTGATTATTCGGTCTGTGAAAGAGGCGCTGGACATTCCCCTGGTCGTGGGTGGGGGAATTCGCAGTATGCAGCAGCTTCAGAAAACCTATGAAGCAGGTGCCGATCTCGTAGTGATAGGAACTGCATTTGAGAACAGTTCCTTCCAAAGTTAAAACTTACTCGAACTAATAAGCTTTTACTTCTAATAGCTAAATTTTAAAAAGGGGGAAGTTCGGAAATAATAGATTTGATTTGGCTCGCCCTGTTTATAACCTGTAAAAATATCATTATCATCTAATATCCAGATGGGTATATCGCATAAAAATCCTAAATTAACAATTCGGTTAAACCATTAATTAGTTTGTTATGAGAAATGAAAACCCTGTAATATGGTTCGAGATCTATGTAGATGATATGGATAGGGCCAAATCGTTTTATGAAAAAGTCTTTCAGATAAAGCTTTCTCAATTGTCCAGCCCCAATAAAAATTCCTTAAAAATGTGGGCCTTTCCGGGCGATATGGAAAATAAGAACCGGGCTTCTGGCTCACTTGTCCAGGTGCCGGGAGTGAAGGCTGGAGGGAACAGCACCGTTGTATACTTCGCAAGCCCGGATTGTAGTATAGAGGAGGCCAGGATCGCTGATGCGGGTGGAACTCTGGTAAGGTCTAAAACTTCCATTGGTGAATATGGCTTTATCACACTTGCCCGGGATTCAGAAGGGAATATGATTGGAATTCACTCCCTGGAGTAGAATTAAGCTGTTTTGATAACTGCACTTCGAGAGGCTCAGTGCGGTCGCCTTTTTAATGAAAAGAGATTATCAGACTCAATCTTTTAAAGGAGTCATTTCGACCAGCTGGGGAAATCCAGGAATCCCAACATCTAATAGTCTAACAATCCAACGATCCAAAAATCCGGTCCTCAATTCCATTCAGTTTTAGCTACCTTTGGGCGGAAAACAGAACTTCATGAAAATTTCAGTAGAGTTGACGCTCAGTCCCCTTCAGGATGATTTTGAGCCGTTGGTTATCAATTTTATCCGAAAACTAAGGGATTCGGGTTTAACTATTAAAGAAAATCCTTTAAGTACCCAGGTATATGGAGAGTATGACGAAGTGATGACTTTGTTGAATAAGGAGATCAAAAACGCGTTCGAGGCCATAGACAGGGGGCTGATTCATGTTAAAATCGTAAAATCTGATCTAAGCAACTATGCAGCCGATTTTTGATTTTTTCTTTGAGCAGTATTCCGGCTACCCGACCTTATTCATCATTCTGGAGATCATTGCGGTGATCTTTGGATTTTTATCGGTTTGGTATTCCAAGCAGAACAATATCCTTGTTTATCCCACCGGGATCGTAAGCACACTTATATTTGTGTATTTATTATGGAAGTGGGAGTTGCTGGGCGACATGATGATAAATGCCTATTATTTTTCGATGAGTATCTACGGCTGGTATGTGTGGACGCGAAAGGTGGATCCCAACCATTATACCCCTATAACATCAACGACCAACAGGGAGAAATATCTGTCTGTTTTTATATTTATCGCGACCCTCATCTTTGTCTTCGCAGTTTATGAATATTTCGATAAGTGGAATAGCTGGACCGCTTATGTGGACACCCTTACTACTGCCATCTTCTTTGTGGGCATGTGGCTAATGGCCCGAAGGAAACTGGAAAACTGGGTATACTGGATCATAGGTGACCTAATATCGGTTCCTTTGTATTTCTATAAAGGCCTTACCTTTACCAGCCTGCAATACCTGGTATTTACCATTATTGCCATTTACGGTTATAAAGCATGGAAAAGGAACTTGCGCAACGACCTGCGTCCTGCATAAAAATTGTGATTTTCGGGCCCGAATCTACGGGAAAGACTACTCTTTCTGAAGATCTGGCGTCCTATTTCAACGCGCCCATGGTCAAAGAATTCATGCGTGTATATCTTCAGGAAAAATGGGATCAGGAAAAACAGGTTTGTGAACCTGAAGATATTCTCCCAATAGCCCGTGGGCAGATGAAAGCCGAAAACAGACTCTCCCGGCAAGCCGGCGAACTTCTTATTTGTGATACAGATCTCCTCGAGCTAAAAGTATATTCTGAAGCTTATTATGAGGGTTGGTGCGAGCCCCAAGTTCTTAAACATGCGTTAAACAACCACTATGATTTATACTTTTTAACGTATATTGATGTTCCCTGGATTCCTGATGATCTAAGGGATAAGCCTCACGATCGTGAAGGCATGTTTCACAGATTCAAAAATGCTTTGGATCAACATCAACGACCTTATTTTATTTTGAAGGGCAACAGGGAAGAGCGCCTGAAAAGCGCAGTTAAAAAGATTGACCAACTATTAAAAAGAGATAACCGTGAATTTTAGTGAGAAGGATATATTGCAAATTGAAGAAAAAGGACTTTCAACAAAAGAAGTAGAGGAACAGATAGAAATTTTTAAAAGAGGTAATATCAAAGTCAATATTACCGAGGCCGCAACCATAGGTAAAGGAATAAGCCGGATAGAGGAGCCGGAAAAGAAAGAACTTATAGCACTTTATGATTCTGAAAAATCGGGCCACAGCATTCTGAAATTCGTGCCGGCTTCGGGTGCAGCGACGAGGATGTTCAAGGCCCTGCATAATTTTGCCGATGAATTCGATCCGGATAACCAAAGCCTGCGGGGATATCTTGACGAAAAGGAGGATGATGACCTTCAGAGATTTTTTAATCATCTAGAAAAACTTCCGTTTTATGAACATGCGGTAGAAAGAGCCAGGAAAAACCATTCAGATTATGAATCACTATCTCATGATGAACAGCATAAAGTGCTCGTGAAGACCATTCTGGAATCTGATGGACTTTATCTTAGTAATCTGCCTAAAGGCCTGGTGCCTTTTCATAAATATGATTCACATATAGCCACAGCTTTCGAGGAGCATCTGGTGGAGGCCGCAAAATATATTGTTGTAAACGGAGTGGCAAAACTTCATTTTACAGTGTCTAAGGGAGATAAGGAGAAATTCCAGGGTGAATGGAAGGAAATAAGGGAGAGAGTTGAAGAGGAGACCGGTGTTAAGTTTGAGATCGAATATTCCTATCAGGATCCCAAGACCGATACCATTGCGGTAGACAATGATTTTAAACCCTTCAGAACTGAAGAAGAAGACCTTTTCTTCAGACCCGGTGGTCACGGCGCGCTTATCGAGAATCTAAATCAGCTTGATGAGGAGATCGTATTTGTGAAGAATATTGATAATGTGGTCACCGAAGATCGTATACAGCATGTGGTTGACTTCAAGAAAATGCTTGGAGGCAAGTTATTCAAAGTCCAGAAGAAAATTTTCGAATACCTGAACCAGCTGGAGGCCGGAAATGTTTCTGAAGATCAGCTTAAGGAGATTCAGAACTTCCTGAACAAGGAATTGTTTATAAAAGGGAGCTCTGGTGATGTTACGGCAGATTACCTGAAAAATATGCTGCACCGTCCATTAAGGGTATGCGGGATGGTTAAGAATGAAGGAGAGCCCGGTGGAGGGCCATTCCTGGTTAAGGATAAGAACGGTGCAATCTCACTTCAGATAATCGAAGGAGCACAGATAGATGAGGAGAATCCCGAGCAGGCCAAAACGGCCAGGGAAGCCACTCATTTTAATCCTGTAGATATTGTTTGCAGCCTGAAAGATCACAATGGAGAAAGCTATGATCTTCATAAATATGTAGATAAGGATATGAGCTTTATAGCCGATAAGACCAAAGACGGTAAGCCGCTAAAAGCACTTGAAAGACCTGGTCTCTGGAATGGAGGTATGGCTAAATGGAATACGATTTTCGTTGAAGTTCCGGTAGAGACCTTTAATCCTGTAAAGACGGTCTCCGACCTCCTAAAGCAATCACACCAGCCAGGCTAGTATGGAGGAGGATCTCATTCTAAGAGAACTGGATTATAAGGCAGTACGCAGTTCGGGACCCGGAGGTCAGCATGCGAACAAGACGGCTACCAAAGTGGAACTTAGCTTTGATGTTTCAAATTCTGAAGGCCTTTCCGAGGATGAAAAGAACAGATTGCATAAAAAGCTTTCGGGAAGGATCAATAAGGACGGCATCCTGAAAATGAGCAGTGAAGATTCCCGAAGTCAGCCAACCAATAAGGAGATAGTTACCAGTAACTTTCTCAATGAAATTAAGGAGGCCCTCAAGAAACCCAGGAAAAGAAAAAAGACAAAACCTACTAAAGCTTCAAAGATCAAACGCCTGAAAGAAAAAAAGAGAAAGTCTGAGATCAAGACAAACAGGAAAGATCCGCTGAAATAAAAAACGGGGATAATTTCCCCACTTTTAATGGGCAGTCCACAATTTTTTCCGCAAAATTCCACACACATTAAATTACAGGAATTTATTTAAATGTCTCATAGTCAAAGATTAAAGGCTTTTAATGGTTGATCATTGTTCGTGGTATAATTTTTACAATGATAAAGATAGGTTAGTATTGGGAATGGAATAAATTGCAGACTAGCTTATTTATTCTGTTTTATAATTTAGATTTTCGGATTGAAAAGGCTCCACGAGGAGCCTTTTCTTTTTTATTTAATGAATTAACCATAAAAATCACCCACCGAATCTTAATAACTGATGCTTTAATTCCACATATTTTGTTGAAAATCTTTCAAAGTTCTACATAAAATTTTGTGAAAATGGAAACTGTAATTCTCTTAAGCTGTTGATTCATAAGCGTTTTGTGATAATTAGAACAAAACGGCACAATTATTCCTCTGTTATTGATAAACAAAATCGATAAACTTAAATAAAAAACAATTATGAGAAAGTTCGCATTAAGTATGATGACCATTGGAGCTATGTTCTTTGCCACACAGAATTTACAGGCCCAGGAAGAAGAGGAAATTGAAGAGATTGAAACAGAAGTTGAAGTTGAGGTTGAGCATGACGAATATGCTTCTGTAGATGTGACAGCTTTGCCACAAGCCGTGAAGGATGCTCTTATGACAGATTATAATGGTGCAGTAGCGACTGAGGCATGGGTAAAGACTAAAGATGAAAAGAAAGTATACAAATTAAAGATTGATGTAAATGGTGAAACCGAGAAGGTCTATATAGATCAGGACGGTAAATGGCTGGAAGAAGACGATAATGATGACAGTGACAAGTAGATTAGATGTCCGGTAATGGAGAAACCAACTCCAGGGCAGCAGATCAATGAAGAATTTAAAGAGGTGAATCTACCCCGGTAAACTTGCAAAAAAGTGACACAATTCAGGATGCATCCTGATTACTAACGACCAAAGACTAACACTAAAAACGTCACTTTTTTGCTTGTTTTTCCATAGATCAGGAAAATTTCGGAAATCTGCTAAATGGGAACTATGTAAAAGACAATTTTTATAAATTTAAATTTGTGAGAAAGAGAGGTTATTTTAAACCTCTCTTTTTTTATGTTTTCTTTTAAAAACTAATGATTTAAAGATTATTACCTTTGTTAAGCTTTTTTAAAATTTATCTATGTCTAAAGTTCTGGTAGTTGAAGATGATGTGGCATTTGGCACCATGTTGAAAACCTTTCTCGAGAAGAGAGATTATAAAGTAACCCTGGTGTATTCAGCTTCTGAAGCCTTCAAGAAAATATCCTCAGATAAATTCGATCTGGTACTTACCGATGTTCGTTTACCCGATAATGACGGGCTTGATATTCTTAAAAATGTAAAAACTGAAAACCCTGCCACGCAGGTGATCGTTATGACGAGCTATGCTGAGATAAGTATGGCCGTGGAGGCGATGAAAGAGGGAGCTTTCGATTATGTTTCCAAGCCATTCAGGCCAGAATCCATCCTTCAGACTATAGAGAACGCCTTGGAGACCAATGAAGTTGCTCCTGTACAACCTAAAAAATTAAAACCTGCCAGAAAGAATAAAGGGGTGCTTAATGAGAATGAGGATCTCGTTAAGGGAGTAAGTGAACCCTCTAGAAGGCTCAACGATTATGTGGAACTTGTGGCGCCCACAAATATGTCGGTATTGATTACCGGTGAAAGTGGAACCGGAAAGGAGCAGATAGCCAAGAGCATTCATCTACAAAGTAAGAGACATAATGCACCATTCATTGCGGTAGATTGTGGTGCCATTCCCAAAGAAATAGCCTCCAGTGAATTTTTTGGACATATCAAGGGCTCTTTTACCGGAGCGATAAATGATAAGACCGGTCATTTTGAAGCTGCTAACGGGGGAACTTTATTCCTGGATGAAATAGGTAACCTTACTTACGAGCTCCAGGTTCAATTGCTAAGGGCACTTCAGGAACGCCGTATCAAACCGGTGGGGAGCAATAATGAAATTGAAGTTGATATCAGGGTAGTTACAGCAACCAACGAAGACCTTTCGAAGGCTGTTAAAGAGGGCGAATTCAGGGAGGACCTTTATCACAGGCTTAATGAGTTTTCAATCAAGGTGCCAGCACTTAGAGAAAGGAAAGAAGACCTTATGTTATTCGCAAACCAGTTCCTTAATGAGGCCAATGCCGATCTTGAAAAGAATGTGGTAGGCTTTACCGATGAGGCTATTCACGCTTTTCGTAATTACAACTGGCCTGGTAACCTGAGAGAATTGAAGAATATGGTAAAACGAGCCGTACTGCTTACTAAGGAGGAGTTAATTCCCCTAAAGGTACTTCCTCATGAGATCGCGACGGCAACGCGAAATAACAACGAAAATGATTACGGATTGTTCAAAAATAAGAATGAGGAGCAGCTAATACTCGATGCCCTGGAAAAGACCGGAGGGAATAAAAGTAAGGCTGCACGGATGCTTTCCATAGACCGGAAAACACTTTATAATAAACTTAAACAATACGGGATCAAACTGTAGTTCCTTCTTCAAGGCTTGCCATCAGTTCTCTTATGTTTTTATTGAAATGATTAAATTCAGACTGGCTCACTGGCTCTCTGTCTTCCATTTTTACAAGGATCGGGATCACTTCATTCGCCTTCATCTGTCTAAGCATGGGCAGCATCCTGTGGGCTAGTTTTCCCATTTTATCAGTGTCATTTTCACTGTAGGCTTCCTCCAGTTCATTCAGGCTGCTACCGGCGCCCTCTAAAAATGCCTGGATAATGGTGTGCATGGCTTCATCATCCCTTCCTGAAAATTCATAAATATCCCTAAGATCATAATTTTCACACCTCAATTTTCCGTTCTTCAAACTGTCCTCTTCCACCTCACTTGTGTACATAATGTGGAGAAATTCCGCAATGTTTTTCTTTAATTCTGCTGGTTTGTAGGGCTTTAAAAGGTTGTTGTCGAAGCCGGCCTCCTGGTATACTTTTCCGGTCACATCGGTACGGCCTGAGAGGGCAATAACTGGGAGATGTCCAAAATCCTGGCTTTCCCGGATATTCCTGATAAGCTCAAAACCGTCCATCACAGGCATTTGTATGTCTGAAAGAACAATATCGTATTTACCTCCAGCAAGTTTCTCCAGGGCGATCTTCCCGTTAGAGGCAGTATCTATTGCCAATCCCATGGATTTGGCCAATTCTACCGTAAGGGATAATTGTCCCGGCTCATCATCTACTATAAGGGCTTTCAGTCCTGCTTGTTCTATCGTCTCAGGCATGATGATCTCTTCTTCAGTGTTATCTTCTTTTTCAAGCTCTTCCCTTGCTTCAGAGAGCTTTTTCACGGGAATCGAAATGATGAATTCACTTCCCTCTCCCGGTTCACTTTCCACTTTTATCTCACCGTTTAAAAGTTCTGTTAGTCTTTTAGTAATAGCAAGACCCAGACCAGAACCGCCAAATCTTTTTTCTATACTGCTGTCTTCCTGAGAGAATTCTTCAAAAATACTGTCCTGCATTTCTTTTGAAATTCCAATACCCGAATCCTTAACGCTTATTTCCAGTATGTGATCATCCTTTTGAACTTCATTCAGTTTTGCGGCGATAATGATACTTCCCTTTTCAGTAAACTTCCATGCATTGGAAATAAGATTCGCAAGTATCTGTTTGATCCTGAATGGATCACTTTGTATTTGCGCATTCGTCTCTGGAGAAGTGTTTATTTCAATATCAACATCCTTTTTCTTCTCAGCTGGGATGATGTTGTTTACGGTATCTTCAATCAGTTTTCTTGGATTAAAGGATATCTTTTCAACAAGCATTTTTCCTGCTTCAAGTTTGGAAAGGTCTAGCAGATCATTAACCAGGTGAAGGATGAATTCAGAAGATTTTCTTATTTGAGTGAGATAATGTTTCTGTTTTTCGTTCAACTCTGTCTTATTGATAAGATCTGTATAACCCATTACCGTTGTAAGAGGGCTACGCAGATCGTGAGTGATCGCTGCCATGAACTGTTCACGTCTGGCCAGTAGTGATTCTGCAAATTCCTTGGCATCTTCCAGTTCTATACGGTACCGCTGACTTCGAGTGATATCACCTATGATGTTTATGATAAAGAAGATAATGATTATGCTAATGAGACATCCCCCAATAATGATGATATTGGAAGTTTTATGGAGCATGGTTTGAAATACCTCTGCGCGCTCTACTGAATCTTCTCTTTCCTTCTTTTCAAGGCTTGATAGTACATTTCGTAACTGCTGGTTAAGGATCATATCATTATTGAGCAGTTCGTTTTCCTTCTGAATCACCTCGTTCTGAAATTGCCGGTTGGCGAATTCAAGATCGGTGAGTACTCTTTTTACCGATTTTACCAGGGAATCCAGTCGCTCTGTGGTGATGCGTTCAGCATTATCTTCCCGTGAATATTCCAGCCATTTTATGAGAACATCTTTCTGATAGGATTTCAGGTTCCTGAAGCGATTTTCGTAGTTATAATCCTTGAAAGAAGCATCAATATTCCGGAGTTCAGCAAGAGCCTTGGAGTAATAGTTAGTGTTCCTGTCACTATCCCTTAAAACTACCAGCTCCTTGAGGTTCTCTGTCTTCTGGTCCAGGAGTTCAGAGATACTATCGGCTTCATATTCAAGGTCGATATTGTCATAACTGGCTTCGAGCTTTTCCAGCTTGTATTTTATACTGTCTATCTGGGCATTATAAAGTTCCAGTTCATCTTTATTTCCCGTTTGGATTAGCCTTCGGCTGGTGTTTTCCGATTCATTAAGATCTGTGGTAACCTCACTTACCAGGATGAGCTGCTGGTTATTTTCGGTATTGGATTGTGCAATTTCAGAATATGCTATTACCTGGTTGTAGATATACCATACAGCGATCCCTGCCAGAATGGCCACGATCACATATCCGGCGACTACTTTTACAGTAATGGAGCGTCTGGAATTAAGCATTGTTCAATTTTATCTAAAATTAAGCCAATTCTGGCAAATCTCTTCAAATGTATTGGATTTATAAAAAAGCATCTTACATTTGTGCCATAATCTCAAAAAGGGGTGCCCAAATGGGCTGAGATCATACCCAATGAACCTGGGCAGGTAATGCTGCCAAGGGAATTGCGCAAAAGCGCAGTGTATGTGCTCCTGATTTCTGCCTTTAGGCAAATCAGGATTTTTTATTTATAAATTTAAACCAGGAATAATCGCCCCTTTTTATTCGTAAAATTCATTACGAATGAAAAATGTATTATTTTTTTTGGGCCTGTTCACACTTTCCATACAGGTCCAGGCACAGGAATTTAAACTTTCAGGAACCGTAACCGAAAATGGGTTGCCTATTGAAGAAGCGTCGGTCTACGTAAAGAAAACCGGTGAGGGAACTATAACCGATGCTCAGGGAAACTACAGTTTGTACCTTGAGGAAGGAACCTACACCATAGTCTTTTCCTTTGGAAACCAAAAGACCAAAAGAGTTGTCCTCAATTCTGATAAGGTAGTTGATATTGACCTGGCAGATGCACAGGAAAGCCTTGATGAGGTCTTTCTTTCTTCGGTTCGGGTAAATGCACAGTCGCCCATTACTTACAGCAACCTTACCAACGAGGAGATAGAAGATCGTAACCTGGGTCAGGATATCCCGGTTTTGATGAGCTATATGCCCAATGTGGTGAGTACTTCTGATGCCGGTGCAGGTGTTGGATATACCGGAATAAGGGTTCGTGGTAGTGATGCTACCAGGGTGAATGTGACTATTAACGGGGTACCATACAACGATGCGGAAAGCCAGGGGACCTTTTGGGTAGATCTTCCCGATTTTGCCTCCTCAGTTGAGAACCTTCAGCTGCAAAGAGGAGTTGGGACATCCACTAATGGAGCTGGAGCCTTTGGAGCCAGCCTTAACATCCTTACCGATTCGTATAAGGAAGAAGCTCAGGCAGAGTTCTCAAATAGTATCGGTTCGTTTAACACCTTCAAGCATACCGCAAAATTCAGCACGGGTCTCATTAACGATCACTGGGAAATAGCGGGAAGAGCTTCTAAAATTCGGAGTGATGGGTATATCGACCGGGCAAGCAGTGACATGAAATCCTATTTTCTTCAGGCTACCTATGTTGATGAGAATACCCTGGTAAAGGCTTTAGGCTTTGGGGGGACTGAAAAAACCTATCAGGCGTGGTATGGAATAGATGCGGAAACCCTTGAAAATAATCGTACCTTCAATCCCGCAGGGATCTATTTTGATGAAAGCGGCACTATGAAATTCTATGATAATCAAACCGATAATTATACTCAGGATAATTATCAGCTATTATGGAATCAGGAATATGGCTCTAACTGGTCTTCAAATATTGCTTTTCATTATACCTATGGACGTGGTTATTATGAGGAGTTTAATGAAGATGCCGGTTTAACCAATTTTGGCCTGCAGCCTTTTGTCTCTGATGGAGAAGAGGTAACGACTTCTGATCTCGTAAGCCGCAAATGGCTCGATAATGATTTCTACGGAACCGTTTTCAGTTTGAATTATCAGAACAGTAACTGGGATATGACCTTCGGGGGTGGCTGGAATAAATATGAAGGAGACCATTTTGGTGAAGTGATCTACACCAGATTTGCCAGAAATAATGAACCATATGAGCCATACTATTTTGGAACTTCAGATAAAACCGATTTCAATGTGTATGGAAAGGCAAATTTCGCGATAACTGAAAAGCTGGCCGGTTATGTCGATCTGCAGGTAAGAACGGTTCATTATGAAACGGACGGGATCCTGGATGATGGAAGCCAGTTTCTGAATGACGATGATTTTAGCTTTTTCAATCCTAAAGCTGGATTAACCTATGAATTCAACCCTGCTAACCAGTTATATTTTTCTTATGCCAGGGCACACAGGGAGCCAAGCCGTGCCGATTATAAGAACGGTGATCCCGAGCCTGAAGAGTTGAATGATTTTGAGCTCGGCTGGAGATTTAACAGGCCTTCAGTTCAGATCAATTCTAACCTCTATTTTATGGATTATCAAAACCAGCTCGTGCTAACCGGGGGGATTGATGATGTTGGAGCTTTTGTACGGGAGAATAGTGGTAACAGTTACAGGCTGGGACTGGAAATTGATGCCACAGTAAGACTTTCAGATAAGTTCACCGTAAGGCCGAATATAGCTCTCAGCCGCAATAAGAATGTTGACTACGTTTCCACCTTTAATGGCGAGCTGGTTGAGTATGGAGATACAAACATTTCTTACTCCCCCGAAATAGTTGCCGGTAACATTTTGAGCTATATGCCGACAGATGGTTTGGAACTGAATTTATTCTCGAAATATGTGGGAGAGCAATTCATGAGCAATATAGAGGCCGAGAACTCCAGACTGGACAGTTATTTTGTGAACGATTTTAATGTTCAGTATAGCTGGAAAGAAGTATGGTTGTTTCGGGAAATTGTTTTAACCGGATTGTTGAACAATATTTTTGGAGAAGAATATGTCTCTAACGGATATTATTACACATTTGACATTCCAAATGAAGACCTGCCTTCAGGGGTGCAAACCCTTGATGGAGCGGGTTATTATCCGCAGGCGACCACTAACTTTTTGCTGGGACTAACGTTGAAGCTGTAAATAGCTTTAGTGGTAGTTACAGCCGCCTCCTTTTCTAAATGTAGGGTTTGAAAAGGGGGCTTTTTTAATTCCATACTTCTATAATATTACCAGACCGCTGTATGCGGTAAGGTTTCATAGTGTATTGGCCTTCACCCTCGGTGAGTTCTCCGGTGATCACATTGTATTTATTGCTATCACAATTACAATTCGCGATAACTCCATTAACCGTCATTCGTGAACACTCGTTTGGCGGGTGATTGGGATCACTAAGTTCAAAGGCCGCATACTGGGAGTTGTTGATATTATAGATAACAATCCCTTTTACTCCGTAATTATAGGTCACATAGGCGTTGCCGGCGAACTGCAGATCGTTATATTCCGGCAGGTTCAGATTGATCTGGAACCTGAAATTGAGATCGGGCAGGTTTGGATTATTTCGGAAGTTATCATCAGAGCTTGAGCAGGCTGTTATAAGGATAAATACGAACAAAAAACTTATGATATTTTTCATAAAAAATTGAGTTGTGACGAAAATAATATAATTGTTCCTAAAGATTAAATTTCTTACATTTGTTTAGAGAAATCCCGCTAAAAATGGGATTTTTTCAGTTAATGATGCAATAGTTTAATCCCGGAAGGCTAAACCTTTATAGATCCGGGCAATCCCATACCCGGGGATTTTATTTATTACTAAATCATTATAAGGTATTTAATCAGGAGCAGGGAATTTCTCCCTGAACCCCTGAATTATTAAAACGAGAAAGTTATGAGCAAAGTATCTTATTATACCCCAGAAGGGTTGAAAAAGCTTAAAGATGAGCTCAATCATCTTAAAGATGTGGAAAGACCAAAGGCTTCTCAGGCAATAGCCGAAGCTCGGGATAAAGGAGATTTAAGTGAGAATGCTGAATATGATGCGGCAAAGGAAGCTCAGGGTTTGCTGGAAATGAAGATCTCCAAGCTTGAAGAAGTTGTGGCGAATGCGAGGGTTATAGACGAATCTCAATTAGATACGTCTAAAGTTCTTGTACATTCCCATGTCAAGATAAAGAACAAAACCAACGGCGCCGAAATGGAATATAAACTGGTAGCCCAAAGCGAAGCCGATCTTAAATCGGGTAAAATCTCGGTAGATTCTCCAATCGGGAAAGGACTATTAGGAAAACAGGTTGGGGATACAGCAGAGATAGAGGTTCCTAATGGGACTGTGAAATTTGAAGTGATCGAGATCTGGAGAGATTAAGCCTCTGCGTTTCAGTTAAAATTAAATCCTTTTCTGTCATCTGTATCTTCGGATTTGAGAAAAGGATTCTTTATTTTTATTAAAAACCAACCTGATTATGTCAACATTATTCACAAAAATAGTAAGAGGAGAGATACCGGCCTATAAGGTAGCCGAGAACAGTCAGTTTCTGGCATTTCTGGATATCAGGCCTAATGCGAAAGGCCATGTTTTGTGTATTCCCAAAAAGGAGGTAGACAAGATCTGGGACCTGGAGGCCGAAATGTACCAGGAACTCATGCGTTTTACGAGATGCGTGGCGATAGCCCTGGAAAAAACTGTTTCCTGTAAGAGAGTAGGAATGGCCGTTGTTGGGCTTGAAGTTCCTCATACCCATGTTCATCTTATTCCACTTAATACTATGGGGGATATGGACTTTTCTAATAATGTGGAGATGAGCGATGAAGAATTTAAGGAACTCGCAGCCAGTATAGGTTCAAAAGTCAACCTGTGAGCAGATCATCCGCTTTTAAATTAAGCCTTGAAATTCGAATAGACTGGGGGGATCTGGACATGTATGAACACGTGAACAATGTGTCTTATATGCGCTATCTTCAAAGTGGCAGGGTGAATTTTTGGGAAGCATCCGGCATTCATGATTTTTACCGTGGTTCCAATCAGGGAACTATGCTGGTCTCCACAAAATGTGATTTCAGAAAGCCCCTTTTTTATCCTGGCAAGGCAGTGATCAAAACAAGACTGGATTTCATCGGGAATACAAGCTTTGGATTAAAGCATGTAATCCTTAATGAAAATGATGAAATCTGTGCCGAAGGAACCGATGTGGTGGTTTGTTTTGATTTCAATGAGAATAAGACCTTTCCGGTTCCTGACTGGCTAAGGGAGAAAATATCGGAATTCTAAACCTTTTTAAGGCTGATCTGAAAGGTGGAGCCTTTATTGATCTCACTTCGTGCCACCTTTATTTTGCCGCGGTGATATTCTTCTATGATCCTTTTCGCTAGAGACAGACCAAGTCCCCAGCCCCTTTTCTTAGTGGTCTGCCCGGGTTCAAAAATGACCTTAAATTTGTTTTTATCAATTCCCTTACCCGTATCTGTAATATAGATATGGGCATGGCGTAAGTCCTGTTTGATCTCTATGCTTAATGAACCCTTTCCTCGCATAGCATCTATGGCGTTCTTTACCAGGTTCTCAATGGTCCAGCTATAAAGCTGCTCGTTAAGCATTACATAGATGGGCTGCCTTGGAGCTTTCATACTGAATTCAATAAGCTCAGAACTCCTGGACTTCAGATATTCAAAGCTATCCCGGGTCGCAATTACAATATCGGTCTCCTGTAAATTTGGTAAGGATCCTATCTTGGAGAATCTTTCGGTAATGGTTTTTAACCTTTCGATATCCTTCTCCATTTCTTCAACATAAGAAGGATTTGTGTGCTCGGCTTTCAGGATCTCTGTCCAGCCGATCAGGGAACTCAGCGGAGTTCCTATCTGGTGTGCCGTTTCCTTGGCCATTCCCGCCCATAATTTGTTCTGCTCACTGCTTTTGGTGGTGGTGTAAAAGAAGTAGACCACTCCTATGAATAAAAACCCGATGAGTGTGAGCCCAATTGGATAATATTTCAGTTTATTGAGTGCAGGGGAATTTCCGTAATACAGATATTGTATCTGTCCATCACCCAGGTCCACGGCTATAGGCTCATTTTCATCCTTCAGGTCTTCTAGGTATTCCTGTGTACGTTCAGGATCTTCAAGGATAGTTGGATCTATATTAGTGGTATAGGCAATTTCGCCATGTTCATCGGTATGAATAATCGGGATACTGGTGTTATTGTTAAGGATCTCAAGTACTAGGGTAAGATCAGCGTCTTCCGGTGCGTTTGCCAGTTCTTCCTGGGCCCTTGCCCATATGTTCATTTTGGCCCGTTCATCTTCCTTAAGCCGCTGAAAGAATATACTTGTATTCCAGAGCACCAGTACGATGACCACAAGACAGGAAATTATGATAAACCAGCGGTTAAAGCTGCGCTCGTCGGGTAAATGCATGAATTTTTCCGGCTTTTAATCGGAATTAAATATAAGCGTTTTAAATCTATTTTTATTGTGAGGCATTGCTTTTCATTCCTTTATCGTTTCTTTATCTTTGGCAAAAATTAATCTATGTTCAGTATAGAACCTAAGGATGTTAGTGTTGGGAAATTACATCAGTATCTTCTGGGAGCAATAGGTCCAAGACCCATAGCTTTTGCGAGTACACTTGATGAGAATGGCAGGCCCAATCTTTCTCCTTTTAGTTTCTTCAATGTTTTTGGATCCAATCCACCGGTGCTTATATTTTCTCCTGCAAGAAGGGGAAGGGATAATACTACCAAGCATACTTTTGAGAATGCGAAGAAGACCGATGAGGTGGTGATCAATATTGTGAATTATGATATCGTTCAGCAAATGTCACTTTCAAGCACCGAATATGCCGAAGGAGTGAACGAGTTTGAAAAGGCCGGTTTAAGCATGCTTAAATCTGATCTTGTGAGGCCCTTCAGGGTGAAAGAATCACCGGTGCAGTTCGAATGTAAGATAAAGGAGGTCGTAGAGACCGGGTCTGAAGGAGGAGCAGGAAACCTTGTGATATGCCATGTAGTGAAAATGCATATGAAAGAGGAGATCCTGGATGAGAATGGTTTTATAGATCAGTATAAGATAGACCAGGTGGCCCGGATGGGAGGTAACTGGTATACAAGGGCCAGGGAAGGCATGTTCGAGGTTCCAAAACCTCTTTCAACCCTGGGAGTTGGAGTGGATTCCATTCCCGAAGAAATAAGAAACAGTAAGGTCCTAACCGGGAATGATCTTGGAAAATTAGGAAATGTGGAAGCCCTTCCTGAAAATGGTGAAATAGAGGAATTTTTGAAGAATAACGAAGAGGACGCGCAACTGGTCAAAAATGGAGATCAGGAGAAAATTCATAAAAAGGCACAGGCTTATCTTGAAAAAAACCAGCCTGAGAATGCCTGGAAAATATTATTAGCAAAATAAACGAGATGGAAGTACAAGGGAAAATTAAAATTATTGGAGAAACGAAGACCTTTGGGAACAATGGTTTTCAGAAGAGGGAATTGGTTATTACAACAGAGGAGCAGTACCCACAGACTTTAATGATAGAATTCGTTCAGGATAAAACCAGTTTACTTGATAGCTTTCAGGTTGGACAACCTGTTAAGATTGGGATCAATCTACGCGGTCGCGAATGGGTAAGCCCGCAGGGTGAAACCAAATATTTCAATTCTATCCAGGGATGGAGAATTGAAAACCTTGCTGCTCAGCAGCCAGGAGGACAAAATGTACCGCCACCAGACCAGTTTGAGCCTGCAAATGACCTTAATGAAGAAGATTATGACGATCTTCCTTTCTAGTTAAAAAGGATAAAATTTTATAAAGTCCGGTGCTTATGTATCCGGACTTTTTTATTTTAATATCTAAAATTAAACCCCATTGCATTTCATAGGTCCATTAGATCAGTTTCCACCAGTGTTTTTAGCCGACGAGGACGGGCTTCTTGCCGTTGGAAGGGATATTAGTCCTGAAAGGCTCAGGGAAGCTTATTATAAGGGTATTTTTCCCTGGTACAATGAAGATCAGCCGGTTCTCTGGTGGTCACCCGATCCAAGAATGGTGCTTTTTCCGGAAAATCTCAAAATTGCCAAAAGCATGCGGCCGTTGCTGAATCAGAATAAATTCAGGGTTACCTTTAACCAGGAGTTTGAGAAGGTGATAGATAATTGCGGGCAGATTGACCGAAAAGGACAGGACGGCACATGGATAACCGAAGAAATAAAGAAAAATTACCTGCATCTTCATAACGAAGGCCTTGCTTTTTCAACCGAGGTTTGGGATAGGGATGAATTAGTTGGCGGACTTTATGGAATATACCTCAGAGATAAACAAATATTCTGTGGCGAAAGCATGTTTGCGAAGCGTAACAACGCCTCTAAATTTGGCTTTATCAAGCTGGTGGAAAGGCTTAAAAAGGAAGGGGTAAAGCTGATAGACTGCCAGGTATATACCAGGCACCTGGAAAGCCTGGGGGCCGAGGAGATCCCTCGAAGGGAGTTCCTTGATTACCTTAGATAGAAACCTTCTTTCCCAGTTCTTTTATTTTCTCATACCTGAAACAATCTTTCTGATGGTCGTTCACCATTCCGGTAGCCTGCATATGGGCATATACCACCGTAGATCCAACAAATTTAAAGCCTCTTTTTTTAAGGTCTTTGCTTAGCTTATCACTAATTTCGGTTGTTGCCGGTGCTTCTTTATAATTTTCGATCTCGTTCTGAATGGGTTCTCCGTCAACAAAATTCCATATATACTGGCAAAAACTTCCAAATTCATCCTGGATCTTCATGAATTCCCTGGCGTTGGTCACTGCCGCCCTTATCTTCATCTGGTTTCTGATAATTCCTGAATTCCGCATGAGTTCAGTGATCTTGGCATCCTTATACTGAGCGATCTTCCGGTAATCGAAATTATCAAATGCCTCCCTGAAATTATTGCGCTTTCTTAATACCGTGATCCAGCTTAAACCTGCCTGAAAGGTTTCAAGGGTGAGAAATTCAAATAATTTTTCATCATCAAGTACAGGGACTCCCCATTCCAGGTCATGGTAAGCTTCATATAAAGGGTCGCCAATACACCAGCCACAGCGTTTAATTTCTTCCATAGTTCTAAGATCTAAAATAATAAGTAATGGTTCCGGGTTGAGAATCCCTTCCGGCAAGTTTGCTGAATCTTGCTCCGGCTGAATACTCAAGCGCTCTTTCGGTAAGACATTCATTGTTAGTGGTTGAACTGCCTCGATTTATGGAGGTGTCTATAACATAGCCGTTAGCGTCTACAGTAATGTTCACAACTACTTTTCCCGCTGTATCACATGTATACACCGGATTGGGGATTCTCACCGCACGTCTTCCCTTAAGAGAGAAAGATATTGAGCTGTAATCGTAAGCTGCAGACTTTTGAGAGGTCTCTTCTGAAGAATCATCTCCATCAGATTTTTTCTTCTTTTCTTCAGAATTCTTCTTTCTCACGGCATAATTGCCTTCAGATCCTTCTGTATCCTCATTTTCGGCTTCTTCCTCCTCAGCGCTGTTCTTTTCAAAGATCTCGTTAAGTTTATTGTTGAAATCGGCCTCCCGGGTTTCTTTATCCTGGTTGTAAGCCTGGTGAGTCTGAACATTTCTGCGATTGGGTTGCTGCTGTTCCTTAGGCTCTTCAGGCTGCTTTTCCTCCTGTTCTAATTTGATCTGATCCAGTTGCACAAGCATTTCGCTTACCTCGTCGTTATTAGAGGATAGCTTGAAATTATACAGCCCCAGCATCAGTATCGAAAATAAGAGCGATGTGATGATCAGGGCTTTATGCCTGTCGAAAAAATCCATACTTAATTAACAGTCAATAGACTTAATTATTCTCTCGTGAAGGTAGCAAATTTTCGAAATACTCGATATCCATTGCATCATCTACAGCATATTCCCCAATCCCGGTGCGTCTTAATTCTGAAAGATGCGCGCCGCTGTTCAGGGCCTGGCCAAATTCATGAGCAAGACTTCTTATATAGGTTCCCTTGCTGCAAACTACTCTGAAGCCTATTTCCGGAAAATTCTCCTTATCGATCTCGAATTCCGAAATTTTCACCTTCCTGGATTTTACTTCAATTTCCTTGCCTTCCCTGGCATATTCATAAAGTCTTTTTCCGTCTTTCTTCAAAGCTGAGAAAACCGGGGGGGTTTGTTCGATCTCACCGATGAATTTTTTCCTTGTTTCCTCAATGAGCTCTTCCGAAATATGATCTGTAGGGAAGTTCTGGTCAATTTCGGTCTCCAGGTCATAAGAAGGGGTGGTGGAACCCAGGGTTATTGTGCCTGTATATTCCTTGATCTGTCCCTGAAGTTCGGGAATACGTTTTGTGAATTTTCCGGTACAGATGATCAGCAAACCTGTAGCCAGTGGATCCAGGGTTCCTGCATGCCCCACTTTGATCTTTTTAATATGGCATCTTTTCCTGATGAGCCATCTTACCTTATTGACCACCTGGAAAGAAGTCCAGTTCAGCGGTTTATCAAAAAGAAGTATTTCTCCGGTCTTGAATTCTTCGAGGGTAAATTCCTTATTGCGCATATGCAAAAATAATGGCCGCGAGACCCACTACAAAACAATAGATCGCAAACCATGAAAGTTTACTTCGTCTCACCAGGGATATCATCCAGGTACATGCAACAAGACCTGCGATAAAGGCGGTTACAAAGCCTATGGCGAGTACTGAAAACTCGGTTGAACTGCTCGCAAGCTCTCCACTAAGAATATCCTTCCCGATCTTTCCGAATATGAGGGGTACTACCATCAGAAAGGAAAATCTTGCTGCTTTGGTCTTATCATTCCCCAGCAACACAGAAGTAGAAATCGTAGCCCCGCTCCGGGAAATTCCCGGTAACATGGCAATCGCCTGGGAGACTCCAATCACAAAGGAATTCATGTAGCTTACTTTTTTTCCAGTATCCCTGGCTTTATCTGCAAGCCAGAGTAAAAGAGCAGTGATAAGAAGCATGAATCCAACGAAGATGATATTACCACTGAACAAAGCTTCAAGCTCATCTTCAAATAGCACACCAATGATCACAGCGGGGATCATGGAGATAATGATCTTTAAAGAGAATTTTGTTTCTTCATTCCATTTGAACTGAATGAGTCCTCCAATGATCTCAAAAATATCCTTTCGAAAGACAACTATTGTGCTAAGAGCGGTGGCAAAATGGAGTACTACTGTAAAAAGAAGAGATTCTTCCGGTACGCTGGTATCTCCAAGTATGGCTTTCCCAAGTTCCAAATGACCGCTGGAAGAAACAGGTAAAAATTCTGTGAGTCCCTGGATAACCCCAAGGATGGCAGCATCAAATGCGTTCAAGATTCTTATTTTTTACTGGGATTCAACAAAATGGCGTAAACCTCGATCGCAAAACCAATAAGTACAAGAGCGGGGGCAAGTCTGATCCTCTGAAAATTATAAATAGCATCGTTGAATTCGTTAGGATCCTCGCTTCCGCCACCAGACATAAGTATGAAACCCAGTCCTATCACTGCAAGGCCTATGAACATAAAGCTATAGTTCTTTTTGCCAAAAACGAACCCTGTATTAAAACTACCTTTTTGATTGTTTTCTTCTTTCATTTTTAAAAGTTTAAGCCGTAAGCTTATCTCTTAAGGCTTTTAGCTATTAATAATAAAGCTCATCGGTTTTCAGGTTAAGAAAACGAGAGGTCGCAAAATACGTACTTATCCATGTAATCACAATTCCCATAAGGAATATTCCGATGAATAACGTGGCCAGCATTTTTACATCACCTAAAAGATCAAGTTCTCTGAAGCTATTGTTAAGATAATAAAGAACTCCTGCCATCCCGATAAGAGCTACTACGGCCCCAATAATTCCAAGCTTCACACTCTGCCATATAAAAGGTCTTCTTATAAAGCCCTTGGTCGCACCAACCATTTGCATGGTTTTGATTATAAATCTTTTGGAGTATACTGCCAGTCTAATGCTACTGTTGATAAGGAGCACGGCAATAAATGTGAATACCGAACTTGCGATCAAAACCCAGAGACTTATTTTTTTTACGTTATCGTTGAGCAGGGCTATAAGCGGTTTGTCATAGACCACCTCATCTACAAAGCTTTTTTCGGTAAGGTCTGCGGCGATCTTATCTACCTGTTCTGAGGAAACAAAATCTGCATTCATATAAACGTCTATAGAGTTCTGTAAAGGATTATATCCCAGGAACTCCATAAAATCCTCACCTATCTCTTCACTATGCGCCTCGGCTGCCTCTTCTTTGGATACGTAATTTGTGGATTTTGTATAATCGGCCATGGCCAGGCTTTTCTTCAGCTGCTCGATCTCAACCTCCTTCGCATTATCTTTCAGATATACAGTAAGGGCGATCTGCTCCTTGAAATGATCGGCCACCTTTTTGGTATTCAAAACCAAAAGTCCCAGCATTCCTAAAAGGAACAATACCAAAGAAATACTTATAACTACTGAAAAATATGAGGATATGAGTCGGCGTTTCTGATACCTTTCAAAAGATGTGGTCATAGAGTGACTTCAGATTTTTTGTAAAAATAAGAAAGTTCAGCTTTCTCGTTCTTTAAAACGCTTAAAGTTTGTAAAATATTGGGAGTGATCGATTTTTTCGATTGAAACTTTAAAGTCATTTCGAGCAAAGAGAGAAATCTATTGAAATTAAAAAGATTTCTCAGTCGATATACTCCTTCCAAAAGACTCT
>JAWWBH010000018.1:0-23250 GCA_033721075.1 Christiangramia sp. | reverse complement strand
GTTGAATATAATAAAAGGAGACTACCATATTAAGAAAACATCCTATTTACTTTGTCCTATCAGCCTTCATTTGTTCTAACAATTCCTTATATAAACCGCGAGCGATCAATAATTTCATTATTTCATTAGTGCCGGCATAAATTCTGGCCACTCTATTATCTGCATACATGCGTGCAATTGGATAATCCCACATATAGCCATAACCTCCAAATAACTGCAGGCATTCATCAACTACTTTATTGTGCATTTCTGTTGCTGAATATTTCGCCATGGAGGCACTTTCAGCAATTAGTTGATGTTCTGATAATAATAATGTACAACGATCTAAAAAAGCCTGGTGAACCTGTAATTGTGTAGTACATTCGGCCAGTTTAAATTGTGTGTTTTGGAATGCAGCGATAGGTTGTTTAAAAGCTGTTCTTGTGGAGGTGTATTCAATTGTATTTTCTATAGCTCCTTCTGCACCGCCAATAGCATTCAGCGCAACTATTAATCGTTCTCTGGCCAGTTCGGTCATCATGATTTTAAAACCTGATCCTTCTTCTCCTAATAGATTCTCTTTCGGTACCTTTACATTATCGAAAAATAATTCACAGGTATCCTGGGCTTTCATCCCTATTTTTTTGAGAGGTTTTCCCTTTTTAAAACCTTCAGAATCATTCTCTATAATTAATAGGGATAAACCTTCTTTCTCCGTTGCCTTTGCGGTTTTAACGGCTACTAAGGAAATATCACACAAACATCCATTTGTGATGAAGGTTTTCTGCCCATTTACCAGGTAATGATCTCCCTGGTCTACCGCGGTTGTTGTGATCGCCTGAAGATCACTTCCGCAGTTTGGCTCTGTCATACCAAGGGAAGCAATCATTTTTCCAGTAGCCATGCCTGGTAGATATTTTTGTTTTTGAGCCTCAGTACCATACTTCAAAAAATATGGAGCAACAACATCTGAATGTAATGAAAAACCTGGTCCGGTAACTCCCTTTTTAGCCAGCTCTTCAATGAATAAAGCGCTAAAGCTGAAATCAAATCCGCTGCCACCATAGGCCTCTGGCATATCGATACAAAGCAAACCCAATTCTCCTGCGCGTTCCCAGATCTCCCTGCTCACCATTCCATTCTTTTCCCATTCTTCCATTTGGTCCAGCATTTCATTTTTGATGAAGTCCTGGATCATCTTTTGCATCAATTTATGTTCTTCTGATGAGTATATTTCACGTTCTAATAATACATTTTCTAACATACGGCCTGAGCATTTGAATTATTAAATTTTTATAAAATCATACTGGAATAATAAAGGTACTATAAATCAGAGTCATATGCATTTCTCCCCGACAGCCATCTATCGGCAGTCTCTACAGGCTATTCAGACAAAAGGGAAACTATTTATATTCCTTACCGGACAAAACCTTGAAATTTATCTTCCAGGATTTTCATTTTAGGATCTATATACAATTTACAGAATGGTCTGTCAGGATCGGTCTTGTAGTAGTTCCTTATTTCAAGCCTGGAAGCCTTAAAATCGCCAAACTTATATGCCTTAGTAATGATCTGCTTTTCAAATTTCCCCTGTATAGCATCCAGGATATCCAGTACCTCAGAATTTTGCAATGTATCAAAGGTATAAACTGCAGACAGATATTTTGAACGCATACTATGATTGGAAGTACTCTGATGCGTTTGCAGATGGATCTCGATAAGTTTTTGAAGGCTGATACTTCCTGGATCATAATATACCAGCACTCCTTCATAAAAAGTTTCCTTCTCCTGAGCAGTGGAAATATAACCCTGCTTCACCTCTCCTACTCCTTTTATTGCCTGAAAAACACCCTCGGTACACCAGTGGCATCCACCTCCAAAACCTATTTTCAGTAATTCTTTCAATGTCTTCTTATTATGTTATCCTTTTACTAAAATAACAAAGCAATGCCTATTACTGCTTAGATATTACTATAGAATTGATTAATTTTAAACAAAGCCATTCCCAATGTGTTACAGAACAAAATTGAACTCTAAACTTTCGTCCCTGGAAAAATCTCTGGATGCCCGCTTTATCGAACCTGAAAAATACAAACCTCAGGATGAGATCAACGCATTTACTTTTTCTGAGACTCCGGTGATCCTAGATGAAAACCCGGGTGAGATAGATATGTTCCACTGGGGCCTTATTCCTTTCTGGGCCAAGGATGATAAGATCAAAAAAATGACCCTGAATTCCAAGATAGAAACGGCCAGTGAAAAACCGGCTTTCCGGAATTCAGTAAAGAATCGCTGCCTGGTGATCGCAGATGGTTATTATGAATGGCAATGGCTGGACGCAAAAGGAAAGGAAAAGCAAAAATTCCTCATTCAGCCGGTAGACCAGGAAATATTCTCCTTTGCTGGGATCTATTCATCGTGGAAAAACCCGCACACCAATGAACTGGTGAATTCCTACTCTATTCTCACCACCGAAGCCAATGAACTAATGAGTGAGATCCATAACAACAAAAAACGCATGCCTGTTGTACTCAAAAAACAGGATACTGCTGCCTGGCTTGCCGGAGAAGATATTGAAAAGTTCGCTTTCCCGTATGAGGTGGAATTAAAGGCTAAACCGGTTTCTTAAAGATCCTGAATCAAGTTCAGGATGCCGGGGATATAATAAAAATGTCCCTTTCACTCAAAGCGGAGTTGAAGTGTGCTCGTACTTGAGGTCCTGAAACAAGTTAAGGATGACAGAATTTTACCTAATATGACTCCCCGCATTAACATCTATCGTAGCACCGGTGGCGTGGTCCAGGAGGCCACTGCACATGAGTCCGATCAATGGCGCAAGATCCCTGGGCCTGGTGAGTTCGTTTAAAGCGATTTCCTTTAAAACCCTTTCCTCTCCATACTGATCTATAAACTGTTCAGCCATCGCGGTACGGGTAAATCCAGGAGAAACTACAAAGGATTTTATATTATCCTTTCCAAACGATCTTGCAACCGATCTTGCCAATGATGTTAGACCGCCTTTTGAAGCAGCGTAAGCCAGGTATTCTTCGGTCTCTCCTCGAAAAACAGCCCGGCTGCCAATGTAAATAAAGCGCCCGCCTTCATTTTCCTTAAAATGATCTATCCCTAGTTTTGTTAAGAGTCCAACCGAGTTAAGGTTGATATCAATGGTTTTTCTCCATGTCTTCAGCCATTCTTCGGTAGAAAGTGAAGTAGAATGTTTCAGAAAAACTCCGGCATTCAGAATGATTGCATCTATTTTCCCAAATTCCGCGGTGACTTCTTCAAAAAGTCTAAAGACATCACTTTCCTTTTCAAGATCGGCCTGAAAAATTCTGGAACCGTTATCGTATTTTTCCGTGAGTTCCTGCGCAGAAGATCTATGGCTATTATAGTGGATAGCCAGGGTAGCGCCCATTTCCATTAAAAAATTGGCTATCCCCTTCCCTATTCCTTTTGAAGCTCCGGTAAGCATAATATTTTTTCCTTTTAGGTCAAGTTTTATCATTACAAAATACTTTTAATCCATCCGCCGTCAACCGCAAGGGAAACTCCCGTAATATAACTGGCTCTTTCACTGGCCAGAAAAGTGACCGCAGCAGCAAATTCTTCGGGTTCCCCAAAACGTCGCAAAGGAATATCCTTTTTCTCATTTTCCATATCAGGATTTTTATCCATCAGGTTTTTCAGTCGCTGAGTGTTGGTATAACCGGGCATCACATTATTTACAGTTATATTATATTCACCTACTTCGCCTGCAAGCGTTTTGGTCAATCCGGCTACGGAAGCCCTGACGGAGTTCGATAAAATAAGGTTTTCTACCGGCTGTTTAACCGCCTGGGAAGTTATACTGATGATGCGCCCCCAGTTTTGTTCTTTCATTCCGGGGATAAAACTTCTCATGATGGAAACCGCGCTACCTAACAGCAATTGATATGCTTTATCCCAGTCTTCCTGCTCAAAATCCTCAAATTTACCTGAAGGCGGTCCGCCGGTATTAGTGACGAGTATATCAATATGACCGAATTTGTCCATTATTTCAGCCACAATTTGCTTTCTATCCTCCGCATTTGCAAGGTCACCGGCAACTGCCATTACTTCTGTATTACTGGCTGAAGCGATTTCCTCTTTGGTTTTTTCAAGTGTTTCTTTATCCCGACCGTTGATGATCACATTTGCGCCTTCTAGTGCCAGTTCCATAGCTACGCTTTTTCCCAGTCCCTGGCTGGATGCTCCAACAAAGGCTATTTTATTCTTTAATCCAAAATCCATAAAAATCTATGAGTTGTTTCTTAGGTAATTATCAGTTCCGTCGAGCCAGTCTTCACGTATGGGAGCCCAGGTGTCTATTTCTTCAACGTCTCCAATCATAAGCGCTTCATGCGGAAGATTTGCCGGGATCACAATAACATCCCCGGCATTAAGATCTACTGTTTCCTCTTTATCTTCACCAAACCAGAAGCGGATGGTTCCGGAAATAACACTGGTTACCTGCTCATTGATATGGCTGTGTTGCGGAACTAAAAATCCGTCTTTGAATTTCATTTTGGCGACCATCACTTTTTCGCCGTATACCAGCTGGCGTTCCATTTTATCGGTAACCTTTTCTACGGGAATGGTATCCCAGTTCAGTTTTTTGATCATTTTCAATTTTATTTAAAACTGAAAAAAGATAAGGATAATTCTTTAAAGCGAATCTACCAGAAATTGATCCTACTCCTAATAATAATGGAAATAAACATGTTGCTGGTTTCGAAGTTTATCCCATATAAGTATACAGATATGGCTTCCTACCAGTTAAGCTTCTAAAATCCTTAATGATAAAATGTTTAAGTTTATGATCAGATTATATTTTAAAATTTAAAGTTTAAATCTTATGCCCTATAAGACGAACTGGGAAGCTCATGGTATTGCCTGGAAATTCTATGGATATGTCACTGCAGAAGAGATCGAGGAAGCCAATAATGAATTTTACACAGATGAGCGAAGTGATGATGCAAGGTACCAACTGATAGATGCGTTGGAAGTAACCGATGTTGAATGGAATGATGCTGATATAAAAGAAATGGCAGCCCAGGATAAAGGAGCTTCTTTCCTACTTCCAAAACTTAAGGTGGCTTATGTATCTAAAAATGAAAAAGTTATCGCTGTTCTTGAAAAGTATATAGAAATTTCAAAGTTCCTTAATTCAACCTGGAAATTCAAAGGTTTTAAAGATCTTCATTCAGCAAAACAGTGGGTAAAGGATTTAAAGGCTCTGGATAAAAAAGAAACCTAACTGAAAAACTGCTTACAACCTTCCTTAGTAAGGTGCCTAATTCCGAATGACTTTAGAATACCGCTGGAGTATATGGAACCCGTTCTGTTCATCCTACTAAAAGGAAATTTGGTTTCTTAAGATGACTTGAAGTGCCAGGTAACCTTTAACAAGAAGAGTATTCAAGCTATTATAAATAGTGAAATCTTGAAAACTATCACCTTAATACACTGAAGGAAGAATAGACCTTCCTCTAGGAATTAAATTGTTTGTAAATTTCGCGAATTAATGAAAGTCCCATGCTCGAAAAGATCATAGAATTTAGAAAGCAATTGCATAAATATCCTGAATTATCGGGTGATGAAGCCAATACGGCGAAGTTGATAAAGGAATTCGTTCAAGTTAATAACGATACAGAGATCATTTCTAATCTTGGAGGTCATGGGCTGGCAGTTGTATATGAATTACCTGAGGATGGACCCTCGGTGATGATTCGATGCGAACTTGACGCGCTTCCAATTGAAGAGGTGAATGACTTCTCCCACAGATCAACTTCAACGGGTATTTCCCATAAATGCGGGCATGATGGTCATATGGCAATCGTTGCGGGATTAATATTTAAAATTAAGGAAGGACTTTTTAAAAAAGGAAAAATCATACTATTGTTCCAGCCAGCTGAAGAAACTGGTGAAGGTGCCTTTAAAATCCTCAATGATCCCAAATTCGAAAAATTAAATCCGGATTATGTTTTTGCATTGCATAATATCCCTGGATTTCCCGTCAACTCGATAATAAGCGTGAAAAACTGTTTTTCCTCTACCGTACAGAGTCTGGCCATATATCTCACCGGGAAACAATCTCACGCTTCTGAGCCAGAGAACGGCATCAATCCTGCGGTTTCTATTGCAGAGATTGTAAAGCGATTCAATGACCTTAATCAACCAGATATAAATAAACCTTCGTTCAGCCTATTAACGCCTGTATATATAAATCTTGGTTCTAAGGATTATGGAATTTCAGCCGGGAAGGGCGAAATACATTTCACGATTAGAAGCTCCACTGATGAAGTGATGGATAGTTTAAAAGAAAAGCTTATTGAAATGGCCGGGGAAATAGTTGAAAAGCAGGGACTACAATTAAATATTGACTGGTTTGACTATTTCCCTGCCTCAAGAAATGACGACGAATGTAATGATTTGATATTGAGAGCTTCAAAGGAGTTTCATTATAAACTTATTGAACAGGAACATCCTTTTAGGTTTGGTGAGGATTTTGGCTGGTTTTCAAAAAGAACAAAAGCAGCAATGTTCGGCCTTGGAGCCGGCACGAATTCACCTTCACTGCATCATTCCGATTATGATTTCCCTGATGAAATTATCGAAACCGGGATCAACATGTTTTCAGGTATCTTAGAAAATCTGATGAATGGAGCCGGGACTCCTAAATAGCAGTTTAATACTCCATTTGATTCCCAAAACCAGCTTTTTTTTATGCTGAATTTACCAATTCCTTCTGTATGTTGCTGGGGACCGGCTGATAGGATGAAAAGACCGATTTGAAGGTGGCTCTTCCCTGCGTTAATGACCTAAGATCAGTTGAATATCCATAAAGTTCCGCCTCGGGAGCGATGCATTTAAGGATCTGATAATTATCATTACTGTCTACTCCCTGTATAATGGATCTTCTGGACTGAAGGTCGGTCATTACATTACCCACCATTTCTTCCGGCACTTTTACGGTAAGTTCCAATGTAGGTTCCAGTAATTTTGGGTTAGCATTTAAAAATGCTTCTCTAAACGCGTGGGCGCCTGCAATCTTAAATGAAATATCATTGGAATCTACCGAGTGCATTTTACCGTCATACACCATCACTCGAACATCCCTGATATAAGAACCGGTAAGCGGCCCCTCCTCCATCACTTCAAGGATACCTTTCATAATAGATGGTAAATATCGCTGATCTATGGCTCCTCCAACAATACAATTGTAGAAGACCAGTTTTCCTCCCCATGGCAGATCTATTTCATCCTTTCCTCTAATATTGAAACCTTGAGGTTCATCTATTCCTTCAAACCAGGGTTCAATTTTCATATGAACCTGTGCGAACTGTCCTGCCCCTCCCGATTGTTTTTTGTGGCGATAATTGGCAGTGGAAGACCGCTGAATGGTCTCTCTAAAAGCGATCTTAGGCTTTTCAAAACTAACTTCTATTCCGTAGATGTTATTCAGCATCCACTCTACGATCGCCATATGCAATTCACCCTGGCATGCGATAATAAGCTGTTTCCCCTCCTTGGAAAAGGAAACCACCACGGTGGGGTCCTGGCTGTGTATCTTTTTCAAAGCCTCACTAAGCTTTTCCTCATCTTTATTGTTTACTGCTGTAATAGCCTTGCGGTATCGCGGCTGCGGATATTGTATGGGTTTAATGGATATGTTAGTACCTGAATTTGTCAAAGTATCATTGGTCTCTGTGAATTTTAATTTCAGGCTTGCTCCAATGTCCCCTACCGTAAGCTTATTCACAGGTTTTCGGTCTTTCCCATCCATTATGAAAAGCTGGTTGAAAGTCTCCGTTTCACCATTCCTGGAATTTACCAGCTTATCGTTGACCTTTAACTCTCCGCTTTTTACTTTAAAAAAGGTAAGCTGTCCCAGGTTGGGTTGATGAACTGTTTTAAAGACAAAAAGTACGGTTGGTGCGTTCTTATCTGGGATGATATCTTCTCCTTCAGTACTTTGTTCCGGTTCCAGGTCAGCCGCTGCTGGAGCTACATTATCGATAAAGCCCATTAACCTGCCACTACCCATATCATTGAGTGCCGACATGCAGAAGACGGGGAACAATTCATGATTCAACATCCCTGCCTTGATTCCCTTTCTCATCTCGTCTTCATTTAAGCTGCCTTTATCGAAGAACAATTCCATAAGTTCTTCATCATTTTCAGCTGCTTTTTCTACCAGTTCATTATGGAGATAATCAGCGGTGTCTTTCTGATTATCGGGAATCTGAAGTTTTTCAGGTTTCCCCCCTTCGGGAAGGAATTTGTACATCTTCATTTTAAGTACATCCACGATACATTGTGAACCATCAACCATCAAGGGATATTGTACTTTTACAGCATTATTTCCCACCAGGTTCTTTATAGTATTGAAACTTTCTTCGAATTTTGCTGCGAGATGGTCTATTTGATTGATCACAAATAAGGTTGGCTTCCGGTACCTGTCTATATAGCTCCAGATGATCTCGGTGCCTACCTCTACTCCCTGCTGTGCGTTTAGTACTGTAACCACACTATCTGCCACCCTTATAGAAGAAATGACTTCACCTATGAAGTCATCCAGTCCCGGGGTATCAATGATATTGATCTTGTAATTCCTCCATTCGGTATGGAGGGGTGTGGCGAAAATAGAATTCCCTTTTTCCTGTTCCACTTCGTGATAATCTGATACGGTATTCCTGGATTCCACGCTTCCCCTTCTGTTAATGATTCCGGCTTCAAATAACATTGTTTCGGCCAGGGTAGTCTTTCCGCTATTATGAGCGCCCACGAAGACTACATTCTTGATGTGTTTATCATCATAAATTTTCATCGCTTGAGGTTTTTGAAAATGAGTGAATAGGTGGATTTTGCAACTTCCTGAAAAGTGTAGTATGAGATCTGGGAAGTTCCATAAGCACAGGATTTGCACTATTAAAGATAAGGAATACTTTAAAATATGCAGTCAAAAAATATCCGAAAACAAAACTTGGCCACAGAATTTTATTCAGTATAGAATTCAAGGTATTCCTACTGGTTTCTCTTGGATCTATTCTGAAAACTCTTTTTTACTCAACAGTATCCCAAAAGGACGCAATTCTTTAATATTTAGAGAAACTACGGTAAGAATTCCCATGATTGGTATAGCCAGTATCATTCCAATTACACCCCAAACCATATTTCCTAGTATGACGGCAAGTATAACAAAAAAGGGATGCACATCTACCCGATCTCCTACAACATAAGGTTCCAAAACATAACTTTCAACAAACTGGGCGATCGTAAAAGTAAGTGCTATTCCAACAAGGGTCATAGTATCCCCGGTTGCAACGAATCCAAAAACCACTGCCATCAAAAATGCGATAATATTTCCTACATACGGAATAAGAGTGAGCAAAGCAGCTATAACACTTACTAAAATAAAATTGCTTACGCCTGAAAGACCAAGGCCAATAGAATATAATATCACAAGTAAACCAATGAGTATAAGCCTGCCTATCAGGTATTGTGGTGCTACCCTGGCCGATTCCGTAATGATCGTCTTTACTGTTTCTCTTTTTCTGTCTGGAAATACATTCAACAGGAAATCTTTAAAGATATGCCTGTAATTCAATAAAAAGAATACATAAATGAAGGTGAGGAAGTAGTTAGCTACAAAACTCGTAACCTTATTCATGAAATCTGTGATCTTCTTTGCAGACGTCATTTGGTCTTCCATAGCAGAACCATTTTTGGCATCTTTTACATCTTTCCTGCTAAGCGGAGTATGCTTTAAAGCAAAATTCTCAAGCTGTTCGATCTTTGGTTTCATAGCCTCCTTTAAATTTGGCCAGTCCTCCGCCAGGCTTCTAACCTGAAAAGAAATTATAGCCATAAGTCCAAGTGAAATTAAAAAAAGAAATAGGCTGTTAAGCAATGCCGCGATCGAACGTTTCATTTTACTTTCCATTCGTTTCGCTAATGGCAAAACGGTGAGACTTAGGATAATGCCCAACATCAATGGGGCAAAAAATCCTTTTGCCTTAGCCATTCCCCAAAAAAGGAAAAATGTAGAAAGAATAACTCCGGTGATAATAAAAAGCACTCTATTTTTGGTGGTCATATGTTTGGGAAGATGTTGATTCTGGTCTAAGATCGGAAATGTTTAAGCTCTATTATATTAAAGAAATCAAAAAGCCTGTCTTATTTTTATATATAATCTTAATTTCGGAACAAAACCACATTTATGGCAGCAGGAGGGTCCAATATAGCTATCTATGGCGCGATTGGCGCTAATTTTCTTATCGCGGTGAGTAAATTTGTAGCTTCATTCTTTACGGGAAGCTCAGCTATGCTCGCTGAAGGCATACATTCGCTAGTAGATACTGGTAATGGTTTACTCTTACTGCTAGGCATAAAGAGATCGAAACAAAAACCGGATAAACTTCACCCTTTCGGGTATGGTAAGGAAGTATATTTCTGGAGTTTTGTAGTGAGTATACTGATCTTTGCTCTGGGAGGAGGATTTGCTATTTATGAAGGTGTTCACGCTTTACAGGATCCACATGTAATAGAAGATCCTACCTGGAATTATGTGGTCCTGGGGGCGGCAATTGTATTTGAAGGAACAGCGCTTTATCTCGCCCTAAAAACCTTTAATAAGTCACGAGCCCATAAGTCAAAAAATCTTATAAAAAACATAGCCCGGAGTAAGGATTCTGCGACTTTTGCAGTTATAATTGAAGATACAGCTGCAGTAGTAGGTTTGATCGTGGCACTATTAGGAGTTTTCTTTTCCCAGCTTTTTGAAAATCCTTACCTGGACGGGGCAGCTTCAATAGTAATTGGAGCTATTCTACTTACAGTTGCGACTTTTCTTGCAAGCGAAAGTAAAGGCCTTCTTCTTGGTGAAAGCGCGCACCCTGAAGTTATTGAAGACGTGGACAAGATTATTAGTTCCAATAAATATATAAAAGCTTCCAATCTACCGCAAACCATGCACTTTGGTCCTGACAAGATCCTCCTTATTGTTGAAGTTAATCTTTTGGATGATCTTGAATTACTGGAGGCTGAAAAAATAGTTGATGACCTTAGGAATGAAATCAGGGAAAAAAAACCTACAATCAAAGAGGTTTATATTCAAACTACCAATGAATTATAGAAAATCTGATTCTTAGAATTAATCAGTTTTAAGTATATCACTCTTATCAGAAATGATATAAGGGAAGGTCTTGGAATTCTTATCATATGGTAGTTTTTTCAGATTCTTAATGTTAATGAACCACGCGGGTTTTTTATTTTCTTATAAATACTTAACAGGCTCAATTTGTTCAAACTTTAATCCATCTTTAATGGTTAGCCCCTATTGTTAATTAAATAGCTTGTTTGGAACTTTCCAGTCACTTATTTCTACCATTACACTATAAATCCTACTTAATGCAAGACACTTTTGTTTAATTAAAATTTTAGGATATGAGATTTCTTAACATTACCAGGAGTATTTTTTTGACCTTCATTATTGGTTTTATGGGATGTTCAACTGAGACTGATGTATTAGATCAGGTCAAGGAGATTGATGCATCTGTAAAATCTGAAGTGAAATTCAACTTTACCACATCTCTGAAAGGAGACAATGAGGTTCCTTCGAATGATAGCAAGGCTACAGGTCAGGCAATAGTAAAAATAAGCAAGGATGAAACCTATCTTGAATACAAACTGATTGTTGCAAATATAGACAATGTAGTCATGTCACACTTCCATATGGCACCCGCAGGCACTAATGGAAGTGTAGTTGTATGGTTATTTGGTAAGGAAGGCCCGGCACCTGCAGGAGATTTTAATGGTGTTCTTGCCGAAGGTGTTATTACCGAGGATGATGTTGTAGGCAGCCTGAATGGAGATTTCCAGGCTTTAATAGACGCTATTAGAGCAGGAAATATATACGTTAATGTACATACCACCGAATTCCCAGGTGGTGAACTACGTGGACAATTATAAGTTAAAATGATCTGTGAATGGAAGAATACAGAAATAAAAAAAGCCATCCCTTGAGATGGCTTTTTGATAAAAAGATTAGAACTAATTAGTCAATTAGCTCTACGTTTATAGCGTTCAATCCTTTTTTTCCTTGTTCAGTTTCAAACTGAACCTTGTCGTCCTCACGTATGTCATCTATTAGACCACTTGAGTGTACAAAGATATCTTCGTTTGAATCATTTGAATTAATAAATCCAAATCCTTTGGAATTATTAAAAAACTTTACTTTACCTTCTTGCATTATACTGTGCATATTAAAATTACTAAATATTGCCGTGCTTTTTTAAAGATCGTACGACATCCAATCTTAACTACTTAATACTTTAAAAAAGCCTTAAATATTAGTCAATTACTTCAACGTTCACGGCGTTAAGACCTTTTTTGCCTTGCTCTACCTCGAACTGAACTCTGTCGTCCTCACGAATTTCGTCGATTAGACCACTTGAATGAACGAAGATATCTTCGTTTGAATCATCAGCTTTAATAAAACCAAATCCTTTGGTATTATTGAAAAATTTTACTTTACCTTCTTGCATTATACTACTTGTTAATTGTTATAAATTGCCATTTACTTTTATAGATCGTATGGCTTCCAATCTTTTTGTTTATCCTGCTCTAAGATTATCCATCTTTCCTAACTGGCGAAGCATTTTGAAATGTTCTCCAACGGCCGAGACAAAATTATGTTTGTTATGATAAGGCAAACCATATTCTTTGGCAGTTTGCGCTACTATATGTGATATCTTCCTGTAATGAACATGGCAGATATTGGGTAATAAATGATGTTCAATCTGATAATTCAACCCTCCAATAAACCATGAAAACAATCGGCTTTTTGGTGAAAAATTACTGGTGGTGAGTAACTGGTGACTAGCCCAGTCCCCTTCTACTATCCCCTCTTCATTCGGTAATGGGTATTCTGTGCTTGGCACTATATGAGCTAACTGGAAAATAGTAGTGATCACAAGCCCTGTCACAAAATGCATACTTATAAAGGCCAGTACTATTATCCACCAGGCCACTGGAGCCATAATCATTGGCATAACCAGTAAAAAACCAAAGGAAATAGCTTTCCAGCCAATCACTTTCATTAATTCCTTATTAAAGGTATTACTTCCTTTAAAGAATCCCATCTTCCTGAAACGAACCATTCTAACAAAATCTTTAGCCGTCACCCATGATACTGTGGAAAGTCCATAGAAGAACCACGAATAGAAATGCTGGAATTTGTGAATGCCATACCTCTTTGTGTGAGGAGTGAACCTTAAAAAGAATGGTGGATTTATATCATCATCAGCCTCTTCTACATTGGTAAAGGTATGATGCAGCACATTATGCTGAATTCTCCATATACTGGCATTTGCACCAATCAGGTTTAGGGTATAGCCCAGGTACTTATTTACTTTTTGATTTTTGGAATACGAATTATGGATCGCATCGTGCATAATCCCCATACCTATTCCTGCCATTCCAAAACCACTGATAATGTATAATACAAAAATCAGCCATACGCTTGATATTATTCCTGTATTGATTATAACTAACGGAGAAATAAACACAAGCAACATAAGGACCGTTTTCACGATCATACTGCCGTTCGCATGCTTACTAATATTATTAGTTTTGAAATAGGTATTCACCCGACTTCTTAAAGTCCTGGAGAATTCGGAGGCCCGTCTTTGGGCAAATTTTGGATTATTGATACTGGTACTGTTTATTTTTTATTGTCTAAATACTGAAGTGAACAAAACTTGGAATATCCTAAACGGATCTACTAAAGTGAAGAAAACTAAATTATTTTAACATCGCAAATGTACACTTTAATTATACAATGAACATCACAATAACATTTTAATTTTCAATTATTTACAAATCAGCAAGATTTTCGAAGCTTTATAAGGCTAATCTTCAGTCTTATCCTCGGTCTTATCCTCAGCCTTTACTTCAGGCTTTGGAGTAGCCTTATAGTTTTCAATTTTTTTTACTCTTACGGCATTCATCCCTTTCATGCCTCTTTCAAGCTCGAAACTCACCTTATCATTTTCCATGATCTCATCAATGAGTCCGCTTACATGAACAAAATATTTTTCTCCTGTTTGCTTGCCTATAATAAATCCGAAACCTTTAGAGTGGTCAAAAAATGAAACTTTTCCTTCAGTATCAGTGATAATTTCTTCTTCTTCCCTATCCTCTTTTTTAGGTACGGCTATCTCGATATCTTCAGCTTCAACTTCTACTTTCTGGGAAGGATCTGGTGGAGTGTCGGTTAGATTTCCATCAGCGTCAACGTAGGCGATCATGTCTTCAAAAGATCCACCTTTGTTGGAATTTTCTTTACGTTCGAGTCTCTTTTGCTCCTTTTCCTTACGCTTTTTAAGCTTCTTTTTTTCTTTTTCTCGTTTGTTTTGGGTTTGTCCGGATCTTGCCATTCATTAAATTTTAATTAATACTAGTTTTCATTTCAATGCATTGAACCACTAAACGAATACCAGAAAATTTAATGTGTAAGATTATCTTTTGAAGGATTTATTCAGAGAGAGCAATGGCTAATTTTTAGCCTGCACCAAAATTTGGGTAAAGATAGGCATAGGGAACGGATAATAAAAACTTATATCGCAGACTTGATAATTTTATTCCTTATCATGCAAATATTTGAAAACCGCGGTAAAATCGAGGTCGGCCATATTCTTATGTTTTGCAAGGGCATAAACTTCTTTAGCTGTATTAGTTAACGGGCTTGGCTGTTCTAATTCATAGGCAGTTTCAGTAAAAAGTTGGAGATCCTTCTGTAGATGTTTCAATGGAAAATTTGGTTCATAGTCGTTATTTTCAATTCTGGATCTGAACAATTCGAGAATAGGAGCCGTAACAGGTGTTTTTAATAGAATATCCATGCCTGTCTTTTTATCTATACCCATCGCCATCCCCAGGTTTAGGCTTTCTGAAAAGGCAAGAACACTTTGTCCCAAAAGCTGATTGATCATAATTTTCATGGCTGAACCCATACCAGCCAGCCCAACATGTATCGCATCCTTACCCATGGATAGAAATAATGGTTTTGCTTCTTCAAAATCAGATTGCTCCCCTCCTGCCAGGAATAATAACTGAGCTTCTTCCGCAGGTTTTTTGGAGCCTGAAACCGGAGCATCCATAAAGCGAATGCCTTTGCTTTTCGCAACTGATGCCATACGTTCACTAAAGGAAGGGTTGACCGTACTTGAATCTATCCACAAGGAATCTTTTTGCATAGAGCTTAAAAAACCTTGCTGTCCAGTTGCAAGAGCCTCCACCACATCTGGTTTTTCCAGCATGGTAAAAAGTATCTCCACTCCTTTTCCTGCTTCTAAAGGAGAATTTGCCCATTCAGCTCCATTCCCTAATAAGGTCTCTGCTTTTTCTCTTGTTCGATTATAAATTTTAAGTTTATGCCCTTCCTTCTGAAGGTTCGCAGCCATCCTGCTACCCATAATACCTAAGCCAATAAAACCAATTTTCATAACTAAAGAATTTGATATCAAATTTAAACACTGGGGTTAAAGCTTCCAATTACCACTGGATTTTAGCAAAAGTTTATGAGCAGTTTGACTAATAATCGGAAAATGACGATTAATTTGAAGAAAAAAATTATGAAAGCAGTAGGATTCACCCGGTCACTCCCAGTAGAAGATAAAAATAGCCTATTTGATTTTGAAACCGAAAAGCCCAGGCCTGAAAAGAGGGATATCCTGGTAAGAATTAAAGCGATCTCGGTGAATCCTGTAGATTATAAAATAAGACAATCTGCAGCAAAAGATTCAGCATTAAAAGTGCCTAAGATCATAGGCTGGGACGCTTCGGGTATTGTAGAGGCGGTTGGTGAACATGTAAATCTTTTCAAAAAAGGAGATGAAGTCTATTATTCCGGAGATATTACAAGACCGGGATGTAATGCCGAATTTCAGGTTGTGGACGAACGAATAGTGGCACATAAACCTACTAATTTAAACTGGGCCGAATCGGCAGCACTACCATTGACCACCCTTACTGCCTGGGAGTCTATTTTTGACAGGTTACGAATCAGGGAAAATAGCGGGATGGGTAAGAAAATCCTGATCATTGGTGGTGCAGGCGGCGTTGGATCTATAGCTATTCAGTTACTTAAAAACCTAACTAAACTTAAAGTGATAGCCACAGCTTCCCGAGAAGTTACTAGGAATTGGTGCGAAAAAATGGGTGCTGATGATATTATCGATCATAATGACCTTTTGGATAATTTGGGAAATTATGAGAATGTAGACTATATCCTGAACCTTGCGGACACCTCGGGAACATGGCAACAAATGGCTGAAATAATAGCACCCCAGGGCGGTATTTGTTGCGTGGTGAATACTACTGAGGATGTAGATCTTAATTTATTGAAAAGCAAAAGTGTAAGCTTTCACTGGGAACTTATGTTTACCAGAAGTATGTTCCATACTGAAGACATGATTGCTCAGCATAAAATACTTGAGAAAGTAAAAACATTAATAGAAGCCAAGACCATAGTGTCTACGATCAATAATAAGTTTGATGGATTAAGTGCAGAAACCTTAAGAAAAGTCCATCGATTACAGGAATCTGGAAAATCAGTAGGTAAAAATGTAATTGTTTTTTGAATGGGAGACCTTTACAGGTGTGGCCTAACTTAAAGTTATTAATCCTTAATATCCATGAGTTGTCTTAGCCTATCAATATGTTCGTCTACTTCCTGTATCTTGTCCGCATACGAGCGGGCTATATTTTCCGAACCTTTTTCGCGGAAGTTTTCTGCCATATTAAGCATCAATACTTTTTTTTCTTCCAGGGTCCTAAGACATACCCAAAGCGTTTCCTCAAGATTTTCATTTTGGGCCAGCAGCAACGATTCTTCAGAAAAAGAATGACCTACATGACACCTGTACCTTGTTATTCCCGTATCCTTTATTTTCCATAATGGTCCTCCACAACTGGCACAGCTTAAGGCCACCTGTTCCCCCAGTAATTCTTCGGTCTTTACCTGACTTCTAATTTTAGTTGAAATTGCAGCCTCTCTTTTCAGGCTATATGGAATTTCAACTTTCTCAGGTAGAGGCTTTTTAATAATTTCTTTAATTAGGTCTCCAATATCCTCCAGCTCTGCGGTATAATCTATTTCCACAAATTTTTGGGCTGTTTGTGGCATCCCCGAGAATTCAGCTGTGTTTGGATTCTGAATTATGGTTACTCCACCGCAACGCTTAATAGCCTCAAGGCCAACTGTTCCATCATTGAGCCTTCCCGATAAAAGTATGCCAACACATCTGTTTCCATAATTCACGGCTCCAGATCTAAACAACACATCAATTGCAGGACGAAAAAGGTTCTCTCTAGGCCCGTTAGAATTAGTAAGCTTGCCGTCTGTTACCACCATATGCTGGTTGGGTACACCTACATATATCTTACCCTGTTGAACTTCCAAATTTTCACTGGCTTCCAATACTTCCAATTCCACCTTCTTATTAAGGTATGAACTGAAACTGGAAATCATATCAAATGACGAATGTACCACCACTAAAAAAGCAGCGGGTATATCGTGGGGGATATTTTCAAAGACCTTTTCCACAGCGATCCTTCCGCCAGCTGATGCACCGATTAAAAATAATCTAAAGTTTTCCATACCTTATTTAAATATTTAAGAACCAGTTAATTGCTTATTTTTAGCCTATGATATCCATCTTTCTTATTTAGGGGCCCTCTGATAATAATTTGGAGGCATATTCCATTAACTGTTTTGTTTTTTCACCATTCAAATGATTACTTCTCCCCTCTTCATCTTCAAACCTACCGAAGATCCCAAAGCTGTTCAGGTCCAGCCTGAAACAAAACCAGGTGGTCTTATTTTCATTATTCGGGAGTTCCACAGCAGAACTTATGAAATACGCCACATCTTTTTCATTCCCAGATTTAACCTTAACTGTGGCTAAAAGTCCATACTTTTTCATAATTCGGAATGCGATGTTCTCCCTAAAATTAAGGAATAACTACTTTTACTTGGATTTTTAAAGGTTAAAACTATATTATAATTCCATAAAAAAACCGGGGATTTAGCCCCGGCACATCAATGCTGCTTTTTTATCAAAGAAGAATTTTAGCTACCTACTTCAAAGGATATCTTCGCATTTACTCCATATGATATAATCTCATTGTTTTCAACTTTCCCATTCATCTCACGCACGTAAACTGATTTGATGTTTTTAACCGATTTGGCCGCTTCTTTCACCGCATTTCTGGCTGCATCCTCAAAACTCTTATCTGATGTGGCCAGGACTTCTATAACCTTGATAACTCCCATAATAATTTTATTTAACTGGTTGAACTTTTATTGTATTTGAATTTACAGAAGAATAGACTGTAACTCAAATGATTAACACAAGATTATAAAAATGAAAATGCTGAAATAGTTTATTTTTTATCTTTAACAGGGATCATAAAAACAGGAACTTCAGTCCTTTCCAGCACCTTACTTGCAGTAGTACCCATTAGTACTTTCTCCAGGACAGAATGGCTGTGTGTTCCCATCACTATAAGATCGGCTCCCCATTCCTTTGCATATTCAAGGATAGCAGAAGAGGTAGGTCCTTCGGCCATATGGGTAGTCACCGTAGGATCATCCAGATGCCTGGCTGCTGTTTCTATAAAATCACGGGCTACGGCTCGCAGTTCAGAAATCACGTTTAGGTCTATCTGCATCTCATTATAGCCTTCATATCCCATAAAAGTAGGGTAGTTTACACCATAATAGCTCACATCTGCAAGTACATGGATAAGACACACCTCCGCTCCCAGTTTTTTAGCCAGTTCATATCCTTTTCGCGCGACCTTCTCAGAGTTTGGATTATAATCCATCCCAATAAGCACCTTTTTCATAATATATGAATTACTGATTAGTTACTCTAATTTAGAGAAAAACGCAGGGAAAGTCTATTGAGATTCCTTAAAAGGATGTTATTATTTTGATTTAATCCCTGAATCTATCCAGAATCAATTTCCGGCAAAGGCATCAACCGGCTTCTCAAATGCGATGAACAGGACGCACGGCCCCTTGTCTTTACATCTAGCCGTATGTGCTTTTTTAGCCGGCCCATATCCATAAGTTCCTGCTTTAAGCGTCTGGGTTTTTTCCCCTTCATAGGTTACTTCCAGTTCGCCGGAAATCAGAATCATTCGTTCAGCCGAAGTGTGCCAGTGCAGAGGGATATCTGAATTCGCCGGTACTTTAAATAGAATATCTGTATTATTATTTACCGGATCACCATGTAAAATAGCAATATTACATCCATTTGGCATAAAATCAGGACAATCGCCCCAACTGAGAGAAGAATCTTTATGATCTATAACAACAGCTTTTTCCACCTGCCTTTCATCCTGTGCTTTAGTGGTGGTAATGGTGAATAAGAACATCAATAGTATTAATGTCTTTAAGGATTTGATGAATTCAATTGTTTTCATTTTAACTGATTTTAGTTGATTAATAATTTATAAGGCTGAAGGGAACTGAAAAAGTTAGTCTAATGTTCCCATTCAAAAAATAGGGAAGAACCAGTATTAAAACAGGATTTGTAAAATATTAAAAAACATGATAATGGTCATGTATTTTTCTAATTTACAGTGGAGTAATAATTCGTTTTTGAATTATCTTTATAAGAGTAACCCATATAAATATTTTGCGTTATGAAAACCACAAGAGAAGCCGCACGGGAAGCCAGTCATAAGAATTTAGTAGGAATACTCACCACCCTGCTGGAAAAGAACTATGATGCTGAAAAAGGCTATAAAAATGCCATAGAGCACACAAAAAATCCTGAACTAAAGCATTTTTTGAGAAACCAGGCCGCACAAAGAAATCATTTTGCCACAGAACTGGACAAACACATTCATATGCTGAATGAACATCCAAAGGCCAGTTCAAATGGAAGTGCACTGGGAAACATACACCGTTTATGGATGAATGTTAAAACCTCATGGTCAAAAAAGGATACAGCTGCCATCCTTGAAGAATGTCTTCGAGGCGAAAAAGCCAGTTTGAAGGAGTATGAGGAAAAGATCAGTAAAAATATACTGCCTCCACAAATAAAAAGTATGTTAGAAGATCATAGAGATAAAATTCGAGAAACCGTATCTGAAATAAAAAAGTTGGAAGACCTGGATTTAAAATTATAAAAGGAACTGTCTAAAAGATATAGGAATTGACAGGCTGAATATAGCTCATCATTAAATCAAGATTACCTAATTGATATACTTGAAGCATCTCCTATAACAAAAGATTTCAAAGCAATTTCAGACTTTTATACAGCCGCTTTTTTTTGGTAAGATTATCTTTTAATTTTTTACAACAATTAATTGAGCCTTTGCACCTGTAAGGAGGTTCCACTCCTTTGCTGCCAGTTGTTCCCCTTTTTCGCTCAGAACTCGCAGTTCCGCCGTATTGGGACCGGAACTTCCCTGGTTAAGCGCAACAAATTCTATACTATTAAAACCATCCTGGAGGGTCACTAAAACAGGCTGAAAACCTGCATGCAGGCTAATACTTCTAACTACCAGTTGGCCATTTACAAAGATCTGTACCTTATCTCCATCAACATATTCATGGTCGCGGCAATAGACCTCAACAAATTTTCCTTTGGTGACCACATTTCCCAGGCTTTGATCAAATTTATACTCTTCTTTGATCTCCTTGTCCTTGGTCCACTTTTCTTTGATAACATCTCCCGCAGTGAGTAAATTATTAGGATTCTCTCTAAGGTCGATGGGTTTTGGTTTGTCCTTTAAGAACCTGCTTTCAGTTTCAGTCTCTTCTTTTTTCAGAATCGGAAAGCCGGTAGATTTAGATTCTTCAGCTTTGATTACAGGTCCTGTATTGGTGGTACGTGGAATCTCTATCTGAGCATTGGCAACAAGACTCAGGCAGAAAAAAATAAAAAACAGTATTCTTTGAAACATAATGATGAAATGTTCTGGCTTATTCAACTTTATAATATCAAAAATACAGCCAAAAATTTTAATAAATAAAAAAGGATGATCATACACGGGTTTTAGCCCAATTTCCCTGTTTAAATAACCAGAGGCTTACGAGAGCGTGGAGGGAGTGGCAAATAGCTATGGAAATAAAAATGCCGGTCATTCCAAGTTCAAAATACTTGGCAAGGAAATAGGCCATAGGGATCTCTAAAACCCAGAATACCCCTATGTTTATATAAGAAGGTGTTCTGGTATCTCCGGCGCCATTAAAAGCCTGTATCATTACCATTCCCACCCCGAAGAAAATATAACCCAGTGCGACTATTTTAAGTCCTAAGGATGCAATTTCCTGTACCTGGGAATTCGGTGTGAACCAGGAGGCAAAAAGATCTCCCCAAAATATATAAAGCAAAGTGATGACCCCTAAAAACCATGCATTGTATTTAGCCGTAAGCCAAACCGATATTTTGGCGCGTTTCAGCTTATGAGCACCCATGTTCTGTCCCACGAGAGTTGCCGCTGCTGCTGAAAGTCCCCAGGCTGGCATTAGGGTAAACATGAGGATTCTAAATGATATTGTAAAACCCGCCACAGAACTGCTTCCAAATTCCGCCACTATCCTGGTTAGAAAGATCCAGGCTAAAGAATCGATCAAAAACTGTCCCATCCCGCCGGCTGAAATTGAAATGATCTTTCTTATAGTATTCCAATGAACCACCAGGTTTTGCTTTAATATCACAAGACTGTGATGGTTATTAAATAGGTGATAAAGCTGGTAGAGCACCCCGATACTACGACCTGCAGTTGTGGCAATAGCAGCTCCTTCCAGTCCGAAACCCTCAAAGTTTCCTAGTCCGAATATCAGCAAAGGATCCAGGATAATATTAAGGCCATTGGATAACCAAAGGGTACGCATTGCCAAATGTGGCAGGCCAGCACCCCTGAAGACTCCATTGATTAAGAAAAGAAGCATTATGGCAGTATTACCTCCAAAAATGATCCTTGTATAGGTAGTGCCAGTCTTTATTACCGCTTCAGAAGCTCCCATGAGAGAGAGTATCTCCTGGGCAAAGACCCACCCGGCTATTCCGAAAATAATGGAAATAACGGATCCGAAGATTAGAAGCTGAAAGGCCGTGCTGCCGGCTCTGAAGAAATCCTTTTCACCAAAACGTCTAGAGATCAACGCCGTGGCCGCCATACTTATTCCTACTCCAACCGAATATATAATAATGATCACGGCTTCGGTTAAGCCAACGCTGGCCAAGGCATCCTCCCCCAGCCTGGATACAAAGAAAATGTCAACAACGGCGAAAAGGGATTCCATGATCATTTCCAGAATCATGGGAACCGATAGAAGAAATATTCCACGGCGTATATTTATCTTGGTGTAATCCTGTTCTTCTCCAGAAATTGCAAGTTTTAATAGTTTTCCAAACTTCCGGAATTCTCTGATCCACTTCAAATCCTAAATAATAACCTGTTGTTTTAATTAAGGAACTACACTCCTATTCTTCGGGAAAACCTGCGCTTTGTTTTATTTCCTCTATTTGCTGGGTATGACGGGCTGTATGTCCAGCCATAAAAAGCACTGTTTGGTAGGCATCTATTTTTCCAAAAGGAAACTCATTGATATAATTTCTCATCTCTACATCGGTATCCTTTAGGAAATCAACTATATCCTCCCTCTGGTCATTGAATGCTTCTATTGCTTCATCAGCACTGGTGTATCTGGCAGTTGGTTCAAATTGGGCCTGAGTCTTAACTTTCTGGCTGCGATCTGTAATAAAAGCCAGAATTTGTTCATCGGTCATTTTCACTTCAGCCTTTAACTCGGGGGTTGGGTCTTCAGCGAATTTTGCTTCAAGCATGGATTTTAAAGCTCCTTCCACAATATTGATATGTTCTATTATTTCGGCAATAGACCAGCTTTCAGCATCGGGTTTAAACTGCATTTGAGCATCACTCAGGTCTTCCACGCTTTCTTCCAGGCCTTCTTTGGTTTCTTCAAGATATTCGAAGATATCATCTTTATTTACAGAATTCACCGCATCTTCTGTTCCATCAGTTTCGATCTGAACAGGCTTGTTTTCAGAATGTATTGCACTGAAAAATACCAAAATTAAAAAAGTCATTAAAGTTTTCATAATCAAGTTGTTAAGTTATTATATGTTATTAATTGGTTGAAATAATGTTTATTCAGATATACGGCAAAAAACCTTTCATCTTTTATTTTTTATCTGG
>JAWWBH010000017.1:0-23908 GCA_033721075.1 Christiangramia sp. | reverse complement strand
TACTCCGTGTTCGGCAAATTTTCTGTGAAGAAACTCAATGATTTCAAGTGAAGAAGGTGTGTCACTATGAACGCAAAAAGTGTCGGCTTTTGCATCGATTTTCACTCCATTTTCGCATGTGATTTTATGGTCTTTAAACATGGAAAAAACATGTTCAAAAACAGCTTCTTTTTCGGTGATCAAAGCATGCTTTTCTGCACGGGAAACAAGGCTATAATTTTCATTATAATTACGGTCTGCAAACGCCTCAAAAAAGAGGTCGAATTTCCCCATGGCGAGTTCCGCTATTTTTGAATTTGGAGGTACATAAAGCCGGAAATCTCCTTCCAGAATTTCAAGACTTTCAATGATGATCCTGGCAATATTTTCATCTTTTGCAGCATCATTATATAGCGCCCCGTGAGGTTTGACATGAGTGAGTTTTCCACCTTCAGATTCAGTGATCTGCTTAAGACTTAGAACCTGTCCTTCAATGGAGAGCTTGAGATCTTCTTCAGACATTTCTATAGAGCTCCTTCCAAAATTCTCCCTGTCCGGGTAAGACGGGTGCGCACCAATTTCAACATTATATTCCATTGCCAGTCTTACGGTATGATGCATGGTTTCCAAATTACCGGCATGACCGCCACAGGCTATATTACAGGCCGAGATAAGAGGCATAAGTTCTTCATCGAACTTTCCTCCTTCCCCCAGGTCACAGTTAAGGTGTATTGTCTTTTTCATCTTGACTACAGATTCTGAATTACACTAAAAATAGATTTGGCTCCAAGGAACAGAGCGAGTGCAATTACCAGAATCCCTATTATATTCTGCAAAACACTATTCCTGTACTTCCCCAGAACCGAATTTTGATTCACTATCCAAAATAAGAAAATTGCGATGACTGGCAGTACAAGACCGTTGGCAATTTGAGCAAATCGTATTATTTCTACGGGTTTTATTCCCAGCGAAGAAAAGATCACTCCAAGAATTAGAATTATGATCCACACCATCTTAAATTTCCCGGACTGCATACCTCCTTTCCATCCAAGACAACCCTGTACCACATAAGCCGCAGCCAGGGGTGCGGTAATCGAAGAAGTGATCCCGGCAGCCAGTAAACCTATGGCAAGGAATATGGTTGCAGAACTACCAAATAAAGGCTGAAGCCCTGCAGCCAGGTCTCCTGCATCCTCTATCTGTGAAATATTAGATGCCGCAGCACATATCACAATAGCCATGGAAACCAGACCGCCAACAAGAATTGAGAATACCAGCTCCTTTCTAACGGTTCCCAGGTATTTTTCACCCTGCCATTTTTCGCTTACCAGAGAGGCATGTAGAAAAAGGTTATAAGGAACCACGGTAGTTCCAACTAAAGCGATGATGGTTAAAAGTCCCGCATCAAATGATCCCGGAATAAAACCTTCAAAGACGTCTGAAATATCCGGCCTGGTTAGAAATGCAGTTAAAATAAAAGCAAAGCTCATAAGCAGGACGAGAGCTATAAAGATCTTTTCAAGTTTCTTATAACTGCCCAGGAAAAGCAGCAGAAATGCAAGCCCGCCAATCACCAGGCTCCAGATATTAATACTGAAAGCTCCCATTTCAAAATTCACAGTGGCAAAAACCGCTTCAAGCCCAAGCACTGCGCCGGTTATATTACCGGCCTCGTATGCCGCATTTCCTATCACTATCGCTGAAAATATAAGAACAAGGGTAAGAATCCTTAGCAGCGGCACCTTGATCTCTTCACGAATACAATCACTCAATCCTTTCCCGGAGACCAATCCAAGCCTTGCTGACATTTCCTGAAGAATGATACAGGCGAATACAGAGATTAGAAGTGCCCATAACAGGGAATATCCAAAATTAACACCGGCCAGGCTACATACGGTAACCGTTCCCGGGCCGATAAATGCAGCAGAAACAAGTATCCCGGGACCTAAATTCCTGAAAAAGTCTTTCACTCTTTTGGCTTATTCCCGGCTTCCTGTAAGGCATAGATAGCAAAAGTTCCCAGCCAGTGACCACCTTCGTAACTGTCACCTACAACATTTGGAAAAGAATATCCCACATGCTCATCTGCTACATTTTTAAGATGGCCGAACTGTTCGGGATACTGATTGGCAAGACCATAGAAAACCCATGCGCGACTAAAATTAAGCCCGTCCAAATGAACAAGTTTCCCGTCTGAACGGTCTGAAACTTCACCTACCTCCATTGTAAATTCTTTATTCTTTAGTTGTGGCATAAAATCATCTATCCACATGCTGAAAGCGTTCTTGGGAAGTACACGTCTCATGATATCAACTTCGGCTAGGCAGGGAGAAAGAAAATCATATCCGCTGGGTTCCCAATCCAAAGGGCAATTATCATCCTTTAAGAAAAAACTCTGAGCTCTCTTTTTGATAGTCTCCAATAACTCTTCATTCTCAGTAGTTTTCGCATAATCATACGCAAATGCAAGGCCGAAAGCCGTGTTGGTGTGCTCTCCTACCCTTACAGGGTAATTCAGTTTAGGAAGGAATTCTATATATCTGCGAACAATAAGATCTGTTAAGGGCTGCATATTATCAGCAAGCTCCTTCCCTAACGGATCTTCCCAGGTCCTTAATTCTTCAGCTAGTTTCAACAACCACGCCCAGCCATAAGTGCGCTCATAGGACTCACTTTCAGAGCGCTGAAAATAATTTACCTCTCCGCGAATATTCTCTGCAGAAAGTGAATTTTCCAGAGCTTCCCGAATGGCCTCCTTTTTCTCTATTTTAGGAAATTGCTTGAGAAGACTTACCAGAGACCAGTGGGCATGCACCGAGGAATGCCAGTCAAAACATCCGTAAAATGCGGGATGCAGTTCTTTAGGCTCTCCTATCGCTTCCTTATTCTCCAGGGTTTGCCCCAATTTATTAGGATACTCTGTATCTATGCAGTTCAAAGGCAACTCAACGAGATCGTTTGCTTCTTCTATAGTAAGGCTAACAGGTTCTGGGGCCATGATCTTATTTATATCATTGCTAATACTGTCAGTAGAAATACTGTTATTTTTTTCGCTCTGGGAATTATCTCCTTTACAGGAGGCAAGTATCAGGCAGATTATTACTGGAATTAGTCGTTTCATCAATTCAGGTTATTGGTTTCCGGCTTCAAATGGCCGGTTTTTGACCGGTTGTTCACGGATTTACCAAAAATATAAAAAACCTTTAAAGGTTTAGTTAATTAAAACTGAAGATATCAACCCAGCCAACCTTCGCGATCCAGACTACGATATTGAATAGCTTCGCTTAGATGATCACCTTTGATGCATTCGCTTTCTTCTAGATCGGCAATACTTCTTGAAACCTTTAGGATCCGGTCATAGGCCCGGGCAGAGAGGTTAAGGCGTTCCATAGCGGTCTTCAGCAATTGTTTGGAGGCATCATCAAGTGCACAAAACTCTCTTATCTGTCTTGGCCCCATTTGCGCATTATAATGTAAATGATCAACCTCTTTAAACCTTTCTACCTGAATTTCCCTGGCCTTTGTAACACGTTCCCTGATGCTGATACTGCTTTCCCCTTTCCTTTCCTCACTAAGTTTTTCAAATGGAACAGGAGTCACCTCGATATGAATGTCGATACGGTCCAGTAAAGGACCGCTTATCCTGCTTAAATATCGCTGCATTTCAGAAGCCGTTGAAGTCACTGGTGCACCGGGGTCATTAAAATAACCTCCCGGACTTGGATTCATACTAGCTACCAGCATAAAACTTGATGGATAGGTAACGGTGAATTTTGCCCTTGAAATGGTCACCTCCCTGTCTTCAAGTGGCTGTCGCATCACTTCCAGCACCCCTCTTTTAAATTCGGGAAGTTCATCCAGGAATAAAACCCCATTATGAGATAAGGAGATTTCACCGGGTTGCGGATAGGCACCTCCCCCTACTAGGGCGACATCTGAAATTGTATGGTGCGGACTTCTGAAAGGTCTTTGTGACATCAACCCAACATTGTCCTTGATCCTACCGGCGACACTGTGGATCTTAGTAGTTTCCAAAGCCTCCTGCAGGGTCATTGGAGGAAGAATACTTGGCAATCGCTTTGCCAGCATGGTCTTTCCGGCTCCGGGCGGACCAATAAGGATAATATTATGACCACCTGCCGCCGCTATCTCCATGCATCTTTTTATGGATTCCTGCCCCCTCACATCAGCGAAATCATGTTCTAAACTATCCAGGTTATTATAAAATACCTCTCTGGTATTTATATGGGTTCTTTCCAGCTCACGGCCTTCATTAAAAAATTCGATCACCTGGGTTATATTATTCACGCCATAAACTTCCAACCCGGCCACAATAGCCGCTTCCCTGGCATTTTGTTCTGGCAGGATAAAACCTTTAAACCCCTCTTTCTTTGCCTGGATCGCGATGGGTAAAGCGCCCTTGATTGGCTGCAGACTTCCATCAAGTGAAAGCTCGCCCATAATGAGATAATCGGAAATATCTTCAGCCCTTATCTGCTGGGAAGCCGCCAGGATACCCAGTGCAAAGGTAAGGTCATAAGCTGAACCCTCTTTCCGAAGATCGGCCGGAGCCATATTGATAATGATCTTTTTCCCGGGAAGTTTATATTTGTTATTCTGCAGAGCAGCCGTAATGCGATAGCCGGATTCTTTTACCGCATTATCAGGAAGTCCCACTAAATGGTACCCGATACCAGAGGTTACATTAACCTCAACAGTAATAGTGGTAGCCTCTACCCCAAATACGGCACTACCATAAACCTTTACAAGCATTCTGATTTTGTTTGGACTAAAAGTAATTTATTTTCGAATACAAAGCCGAAAATTTTTTACACCTAAACGATTGATAATAATTGAATTATAAATGAGAAATCAGTTCTCGGAATAGTTTAATTCGGTGCGGATTTTTCCCGGTGAATTGGCATTTTTAATAAGACTGATAGAAAAAGTAGTGCCATGCTCTTCATCACTCTGAAGACCGACTTTTCCGCCATGAGCCTCAGCTACACTTTTAACCAGGGTGAGACCCATCCCCCAGCTTTCAAGGTTGCCGGGATCAATATCACGTCCACGCTTAAGAAATTTAAAAATCTCTGATTGATTCTTTCTGGCAACAGGTTTGCCTTAATTATGAACCTTTATAACCACCTGGTCGTGCTTATCTTCCACTAAAATGGTGACAGGGGTACTGTGTGATCCATATTTAACTGCATTGATCACTAAATTCTCAACCACCCTTCTAACAGCAGTCCCGTCAAAAACTCCTATTATTTGGTTCGATTGGCAATTAAAGCCGATCTCATTGGAATAAATCTGCGATGCCTCCTTATAAACCCACTTTAGTTCTTTGACCAGGTCATTATTTTAGAAATGTCAACCAGAAGATTTAGTAATTGATGGCGAACAGCCAGGCTGGAGATATTTGAGGTTTCGATCTCCATTTTTACATAGCGTTCCCAATCATCCATGATCCTGCCACTATTCTGTTATATTATTTTGTCTGCACGCTTCATTATCAAATTTTTACAATATTAAATTAGCATATTATTTATATGCTAAGCTATACTCCCTTTATAATCTTATAATCTATATAAAGCTTCTCTTAGAATAAAAAAGGACCTGCATTTAGCGGGTCCTTTTCATAATATATTTGAGTCTTTTTGTCTTTTTCTAAGACACTTTTATCACATTTTCTCTGTAATATTCAATTAAAGCGTCTATGGGTCTACGAACTATATTCCCCAGTTTTATTCCATAAGGTTGTAAAACCGCTCTTATGATATCTTCGCTGAAATAAGCGATACTTCCAATAAAGTGAACGGGCACAGATGTCACCTGTGGATAAAGCAATACCCGGGAGTGAATAAAATCTGTTATCCCTTCATGAAGCAATTTATAGAAATAACCATTTCTCTCATTGGTGAAAATAAATTCAGCGAACTGAGCGAGATAGGTATTGGGATTATCCTTTCTGTACAGGTTCATCTTGATAGTATCTGAATCAAGATCGAATTTTTTTTCAAACTTTTCAGCTACTTCAGGAGGCATCCTTTTATAATAGTAATCTCTTATAAGTCTTTTACCAAAATAATTCCCACTGGCTTCATCCATTAAAATATAGCCAAGAGAATCTACCGCCTGATGTATGTTCTCACCATCGAAATAACAGCTGTTTGAACCGGTACCAAGAATACAAACGATCCCAGGCTCGGTAGTGGCTGCATGCACGGCCGCAACAGTGTCTTCCATTACAAGCACTTCATCTGCATTCGTAAAATAATTTGCTATAATGCTTCGAAGTAATTCACGGGGAGTCGGCGTTCCACATCCTGCTCCATAAAAATGAACTCTTTCAATTTTATCTTTTACCTCAGAGAGTTCCGGATTTTCCGCAAGTCTCTCTTCCAGTATAGCCTCTTTAAAAACAGCAGGATTAAGCCCCTTGCTTCTGGTTTTAAAAACCTGTTCACCTTCATTATTAAGAAGTATCCAGTCGCATTTTGTGGAGCCTCCATCAGCGATTAATATCATGCGTTCATATATAATTAATGAATAAACCGAAGATAATCCAGTTTAAAGCGATAAAATTAATAAATAATATGCTTTTAAACTGGATTTTATTCAGGTTTAATAGGATTTAAAGAGTAGCCACGTGAGCTGCAAGATCTATAAGCTTGGCAGAGTAACCATACTCGTTATCGTACCATGCAATAAGCTTGAAGAAATTATCATTTAAAGCGATCCCGGCACCCGCATCAAAGTTACACGTATGTGCATCAGAAACGAAGTCCTGGCTTACCACTTCTTCATCTGTATAGGATATCACTCCTTTAAATGCTCCTTCTGAAGCTTTTTTGAAGGCTGCTTTAATCTCGTCATAAGAAGTATTCTTTTCTGTACGAACAGTTAGATCAACTACAGAAACATCGGTAGTTGGAACACGGAAAGCCATTCCGGTTAGTTTTCCTTTCAATGAAGGAATAACCTTGGTTACAGCGACAGCTGCTCCGGTGGAACTAGGGATGATGTTTGCCATGGCGCTTCTTCCTAATCTAAAATTCTTCTTAGAAGGAGAATCTACGGTGAACTGGGTTGAAGTAGAAGCATGAACAGTTGTCATTAAACCTTCTACCAATCCAAATTCATCATCTATAACTTTCGCTAAAGGCGCAAGGCAGTTAGTAGTACAAGATGCATTAGATACAATATGATCATCTGCGGTAACATCCTGATGGTTCACACCCATTACGAACATTGGTGCAGTTTTAGAAGGTGCTGAAATAACAACTTTTCTCGCACCGGCATCCAAATGTGCCTTGGCATTATCTTTATCTGTAAAAATTCCTGTACAATCAAGTACAACTTCAGCTCCTACATCTCCCCATTTAAGGTCTGCAGGATTCTTTTCAGAAGTCACCCTTATTTTATTTCCGTCAACGAATAGATTTCCATCTTTCACCTCAACAGATCCCTTATATTTCCCATGTACAGAATCATATTTTAATAAATATGCCAGGTGATCCACATCAAGAAGATCATTTATAGCTACAACTTCAACATTTTCATTTTGAGCGGCTATTCGAAAGGCAATTCTTCCAATACGCCCAAATCCGTTAATTCCAATTTTTGTACTCATTTTCTTTGGTTTTTAATTATACCGAAGTGATGTCTGCCACCCTTCGTAATTCATTATCAAATTCATGTCTTGGCTCGATTGCATCCTTCAGCGAAATTTGCACTACTTTTTTACGTTCAACACCAATCATGACATTTTTAGTTCCATTCAAAATAGCTTCCACCGCACCTACGCCTAATTTACTGGCAAGTACTCTATCAAAACAAGAGGGTTTTCCTCCTCTTTGAATATGTCCTAAAACGGAAACTCTTATATCGTAATCGTAATCTTCAAGATTGTCGTTAATATGATCGGCCAATTCGAAAACATTTTTTCCGCTTTTATCACCTTCAGCGACCACTATGATACTGGAAGTTTTTCCTTTTTCACGACTGATCTTAAGAGATTTCATTAGCCTGTTCATACTATCACTCTCCTCGGGAATCATGATTTCCTCTGCACCAGCTCCAACGCCACTATTTAGGGCAATGTCACCAGCATCTCTTCCCATCACTTCGATAAGGAAAAGTCTGTTATGCGAACTGGCCGTATCCCGAATTTTATCTATGGCCTCCACAACAGTATTCAAAGCAGTATCATACCCCAGCGTATAATCGGTACCATTAATATCATTATCAATGGTTGCCGGGATTCCAACAACCGGAAAGTCAAATTCATCAATTAGTAACTGTGCCCCTGTAAAGGTTCCATTCCCTCCAATTACAATAAGGGCATCTACACCAAAAGATTTCAAATTATCATAAGCTAATTTACGTCCTTCTGGTTTTCTAAAGTCTTCACACCTGCTAGATTTAAGAAAAGTTCCACCTTTGTTTATGATATTTCTTACCGAGCGTGCGTCAAGATTTTCAAAATCTCCATCAAGTAAACCCTGGTAGCCTCTATAAACCCCTGTACAGTTTATTTTATAAAAAGAACAGGCACGAACCACTGCTCTAATTGCAGCATTCATTCCGGGGGCATCCCCCCCGGAGGTTAAAACCGCGATATTTGTTATTTTTTCACTCATTCTGCCCAAAGCTATTCCATTTCAAAACGATAACCTAATTTCGGAAAAAACTAAAACGTTTTCGGTTAATAACTAATAAAAAAAGACTGTTTAGCATAGGTTTTTGCAAAATTTTATGACTTTAAATATCTTTTTGTCAAAAAAAGACTACTTAAACCCGCTTAGAGGACGCAGAAAAGACTGAAAATTAAAAAATAAAAAAACCCTCGCTAGAACGAGGGTTTTTTTATATTAAAACTTATGGTTCTTAAGAAAGTACTTCCTGCACCTTATCAGCCGCTTCTTTGAATTCCACAGCACTATATACCTTTAAACCACTATTATCTATAAGTTCTTTAGCCTTTTCAGCATTTGTTCCCTGAAGCCTTACAATAATTGGAACATTTATGGCATCTCCCATATTCTTATAGGCATCTACGATTCCCTGCGCCACACGGTCACAACGAACAATTCCACCAAAGATATTTACCAGGATAGCTTCAACTTTATCATCCTTAAGAATAAGCCTGAATGCCTCTTCTACTCTCTTTGCATCGGCAGTACCTCCTACATCAAGGAAGTTAGCCGGTTCACCACCTGCCATTTTTATTAGGTCCATAGTTGCCATCGCGAGCCCGGCACCATTAACCATACATCCAACATTCCCGTCTAGATCTACATAATTAAGTCCAACCTCCTTAGCTTCTACTTCAACCGGGTTCTCCTCACGAATATCACGCATCTCTGCATAATCCTTGTGGCGGAATAATGCATTGTCATCTAAAGTTACCTTCGCGTCCACGGCCAGTATCTTATCATCACTTGTCTTCAACACCGGGTTGATCTCAAATAAAGAAGCATCTGACTTTTCAAAGGCTTTATATAAGGACAATACGAATTTCACCATTTCCTTGAAGGCCTGCCCGCTCAATCCAAGATTAAAAGCTACCCGTCGTGCCTGGAACCCAAGAAGTCCCGTTGCGGGATCGATATCTTCAGTGAATATAAGGTGAGGTGTTTCCTCTGCTACGGTTTCGATATCCATTCCCCCTTCGGTGGAATACATGATCATATTTCTTCCTGTAGAACGGTTAAGCAATACCGACATATAGAATTCATCTGGCTCGCTGTCTCCCGGATAATATACATCCTCGGCCACAAGTACCTGGTGAACTTTTTTACCTTCAGCAGATGTTTGAGGAGTTACAAGGTTCATCCCAATGATCTCTCCTGCGATCTCTTCTACCTCTTTAAGGTTCTTGGCGAGCTTAACTCCCCCGCCTTTACCACGACCTCCGGCATGCACCTGGGCTTTAATAACATGCCACCCGGTGCCGGTTTGTTCGGTTAGTTCTTTTGCAGCATCAACTGCTTCTCTGGCATTTCTTGCCACGGTACCACGTTGAATGCGCACTCCGAAGCTGCTTAATATTTCTTTTCCTTGATATTCGTGTATATTCATAATCAGCTATTTCTTCTTGATCAGTTACGGAGAGCAAAAGTAACAAATACATACTATTGTACCAATCTTTTTTGAGCTTCTTAACTCTTAGGAAAACCAGTAGTTTTCTGGAAAGTTCTTTCTTACTGAAATAAGCTCTTCCAACGAAAAGGTTATCGTAGAAAATTGAATTAAAGCTACCATCCAAAGCTATTCTCTTGTAAATTAGGCGCTTAATTTTTAAGCTATGAAAAAAGCCATATTAGCACTCGCGATCGGTGGATTTGGAATTGGAATGACAGAGTTCGTGATAATGGGAATATTACCGGAAGTAGCCCAGGCTATGGATATTTCCATTCCCAGGGCGGGTCATTTCATCTCGGCATATGCCCTTGGGGTTGTTGTGGGAGCTCCGCTGCTTACAGCTTTTGGAAGCAAATGGCCTGCCCATAAGGTCCTGCTGGCACTTATGCTATGGTTCACCGTTTTTAATACCCTCTCTGCATTTTCAGATTCCTATATATTACTTTTAATATCCAGGTTTTTATCTGGTCTACCCCATGGTGCATTCTTCGGAATAGGCGCCGTGGTTGCGGGAAGGCTGGCAAAACCGGGAAAGGATGCCCAGGCAATCGCCATGATGTTCACCGGGCTTACTGTAGCCAATGTGCTTGGTGTTCCTCTCGGAACCTGGCTGGGGCAGAATTTTAACTGGGGAGTCTCATTTCTTGCCGTGGGTATTGTAGGTGTGCTCGCAGTTTTGAGTATCAAATTCTGGATGCCGGAACTTCCAAAAGCCACTTCCAATGGTTTTAAAAAGGATATGAAGGTCCTTAAAAAGCCGGAACTGTGGATGATCATCCTGCTTACCACCATTGGTACAGGAGGCTTCTTTGCCTGGTATAGTTATATAGCTCCTCTTATCACAGATGTAGCCGGCCACAATGAAGGCATCGTAAGCTATGCCATGATACTTGCTGGTTTGGGAATGGTAGTTGGGAATCTCCTTGGTGCCAAACTGGCTGAAATGTTCAGTCCTATAAATGCCGTGATCATATCACTAATGCTGATGGTGATGGCATTGATCTCTAATACCTTCCTAGCATATGATCAAATTGGGGTACTGGTAATGACATTCTTACTTCCAGTCATCGCTTTTTGTATAGCCACACCTATTCAAATGGCTGTTATCAACTCTGCAAAAGGATCGGAAATGCTGGGGTCCTCCCTCAACCAAAGTGCCTTCAATATGGGAAATGCAAGTGGTGCTTACCTGGCCGGATTACCTATTGCTTATGGTTATGGGATCGTATCTGCCCAGTATGTAGGCGCGGCAATGGCAGGCATCGGGATACTTATAGGTCTGGGGGTGATTCTAATTAGAAAACAGACTTCAACAGAACTGGAAATGAGCAATTCATAAAACTGATAAGCCGTTTCAGAAATAACAAATAATATAAATCGGTTATATTTGATATATCACTTGTTTAACAATAGATAAGAAAGTTATTTTTGCGGAAAATATTTCAGAACAATGACCCAGAAGGACCTCCTTTCAGTAGCAGAAGAATTTGGCAGCCCAGTGTATGTCTATGACGCCGATAAGATCATTTCTCAGTATAACAGGCTCACCTCTGCTTTTAAAGTAAATGAACTCAGGATACATTATGCCGTGAAGGCACTTTCGAATATCTCTATCCTGAAGCTTTTGAATTCACTTGGCTGTGGATTAGATACCGTTTCAGTACAGGAAGTACGCCTTGGACTTGAGGCGGGAGTAGATCCTTCAAAGATAATCTATACGCCTAATGGTGTTTCCCTTGAGGAAATAGAAGAAGTGGTTCAGCTTGGAGCTCAGATAAATATCGATAATCTTTCGATCCTTGAGCAGTTTGGAACCAGGCATCCTGAAATTCCGGTATGTATAAGGATCAACCCTCATGTGATGGCCGGAGGGAATTCCAAGATCTCTGTGGGTCATATAGATTCAAAGTTCGGTATAAGTATTCACCAGATGCCACATCTGCTTCGAATAGTTGAAAATACCGGAATGCATATCAACGGGATACATATGCATACCGGCAGTGATATTCTTGATATTGGTGTATTTCTATATGCCTCTGAGATTCTTTTTGAAGCTGCCAAGAATTTCAAGGAACTCGAATTCATAGATTTTGGAAGTGGCTTTAAAGTACCATACAGGGAAGGTGATATTGAGACAGACATTGAAGATCTTGGCGCTCAGCTTACCCAAAAATTCGATAAGTTCTGCAAGGAATATGGAAAAGAACTGGCCCTGGCTTTTGAACCAGGAAAATACCTGGTAAGCGAAGCTGGAAAATTCCTTGCAAAAGTTAATGTGATCAAACAAACTACCTCTACAGTTTTTGCAGGGATAGATACAGGTTTTAATCATTTGATAAGACCTATGTTCTACGGTTCTCATCATGATATTTCCAATATTTCAAATCCCAATGCGAAGGCACGTTTTTATAGTGTTGTAGGATATATCTGTGAAACCGACACTTTTGGTAATAACCGAAGAATCTCAGAGATAAGGGAAGGCGATATTCTTAGTTTCAGCAATGCGGGAGCATACTGCTTCTCAATGGCCAGTAATTTTAATTCAAGATATCGACCTGCCGAAGTGCTTTGGTACAAAGGAAAGGCCCACCTAATAAGAGAACGGGAAACCTTCGATGATCTTACCCGCCATCAGGTGGTAATGGACTTTAAATCTTCCGCAAAGGATCTTGTAGAAAAAAATTAAAAGTAAAAAAAGCAGCCAAATGGTTGCTTTTTTTATCACAAGATTTAATAAATCTCTAACCTTAACTATAAGGTCATTTAGGTATCTTAATACGAAAATCAAATGATGACCTACAAATTCGAAAAGGATAGACCATTAACCAAAAATATAACCAGTGTAGCGGCTGAAGAAGTAGATGGATGTATCACCTCTCTTTCCACAATGAATATTCATGAGGCAGTACACGATATACGTAAACGCCTGAAGAAATTACGGGCCCTTGCACGACTCGTTAGAGACGAAATGGGGGAAGAGAATTATAAGGCCATCAATATTTATTACCGGGACCTGGGCAGGGAACTTTCAGATTTCAGGGATCTAACCGCACATATTGAAACCATGGAAGTTCTTCGAGATCGTTATGGCAATCATCTCTATGTAAACTTTTTCAATTCAGTGATCAGGAATATAGAAAAAGAAAGAGATGAAATGGAAAAAAAGCTACGCGAAAAAAGCTTCTTTTCAGAACATCTGCCTAATAAACTGAATTATGCGCAAAAGGAACTGGTAAAGTGGCCTGTAGGCAAGGATGATATAAGTATTATCCTTCCAAGTATCGAAAGGGTCTATAAACGAGGCAAAAAAGCACTTAAAAAAGCCTATGAAAATCCCGGGAAGGAGATCTTTCATGAATGGCGCAAAAGGGTAAAATATCTCTGGTATCAGATACTTTTACTCCAGGAAACCTGGCCTGAACTATTCGGCACTTTTGAAGCAGAAATTCACGAACTTGCAGATTACCTTGGCAACGATCATGATCTTATGGTTTTGAATGACAGGCTCAAAAAAGACGGATTTAAACTTGGAGATCCTCAACAGGAAGAACTTATACATGCAATTGTAATGGAGTACAGTGAACACCTGCGGGGCCATGCAAAAATAAAAGGGGAACTTATCTATGCCGAGGAACCTGAAGATTTCACAAAGCGCATCGAGAGCTATACTAAGGTTAATTGGAATTAAAATTATAATCAAAATATCGAAAATATGAGGGTTTTATTTTTCGTGCCTCTTCTAATGTTCTTCCAGACCATCCCGGCACAGGAAAAATTGGGTGAATTTATAGATCTCACCTATTCATTTTCTGATGAAAGCGTTTACTGGGTCACAGCTAAGGAATTTAAGCTGGAAGAGGTTGCAAAAGGCAAAACAGACCAGGGCTTTTACTATTCAGCAAATAACTTTTCTACAGCAGAACATGGCGGAACTCATATAGACGCACCTATACATTTTGCTGACGGAGCCCAGACCGTAGATCAAATTCCCCTTGAAAATCTAATTGGTGAAGCCGTAAAAATTGATGTTTCTGATAAAGCCCTAAAAGATCCCGATTATCTGATAGGTCTTAAGGACATCACGAACTGGGAACAGGAGCATGGTCCTATTCCTGAAGGCGGAATTGTACTATTACAAACCGGCTTTGGCCAGTATTATCCTGATGCGTCAAAATATCTTGGTACTGATAAGAGAGGGCCGGATGCAGTTAAGCACCTGCATTTTCCTGGGCTTTCCGTCGAGGCAGCGGAATGGCTGGTCACTAACCGGAAGATAAAAGCGGTGGGAATAGACACGGCAAGTATAGATTTTGGTCAGTCACAAAGTTTTGCAACCCATGTAGCCTTAATGACTCAAAATGTTCCCGCCTTTGAAAATGTTGCAAACCTGCACCAGCTTCCTGAAACGGGGTTCACGGTCATCGCCTTACCAATGAAGATCAAGGGTGGCAGTGGCGGACCATTAAGGATCATTGCGATTAAATAATCCAAATGCCAGGAAAGCCAAAAAACCCTCTTTATTTCATCACTCTTATGCCTCCTGCGGTTATCAGAACCGAAATTGAAGTTTTTAAAAAGGAGATCAGGGAGAATCATAATATTAAACACGCGCTAAAACTTCCGGCACATATTACCCTGCAAATTCCTTTCCGGATGCCTGAAAGCAAGGAAAATATCCTGGTGAAAAAAATTAAGAAATTCTCTATGGCAAATAAGGCTTTTGAAACCGTGCTCGATGGCTTCGGTAAATTTTCAAAACAAGTGATCTTTATAAAGATCAAGGATCATGTACCTTATATTGAACTACATGAAAAACTTCAAAGTTTGATGCTGGACTTTTGGGACCTGAAGAGTCATGAGATCTCCTCCAAGATACACCCACATATCACTATCGCTACCCGAGACCTTAAAAGAAGTAATTTTCCGGCCGTGTGGAATGATTTTAAAGACCGTGAATATTCGGCCTCTTTCAAAGCAGAACACCTTTATATCCTAAAACATAATGGGAAAACCTGGGATATTTTCAGGAAATTCAAATTAAGCTCCTAAAAATTTAACCTCCTTTTATCAAATTTAACTGATCTTAATTATTGATTTTAAGTAACTTTTCTTCAGCTATAATACGAAGTTAAATTAGAATGAATTCAAAATATTCCATAGCCATCCACGGCGGGGCGGGAACCCTTATCAAAGGCAAAATGACTCCCGAAAAGGAAAAAGCTTACCGTGATATGCTTCAGCTGGCACTGGATGAAAGCTTTAATATTCTCAATAATAATGGTTCTGCCATAGATGCGGTGGAAAAGGCAGTGATCCTACTGGAAGATTCTCCTCTTTTCAATGCCGGGAAAGGCAGCGTTTTTACTGCCAGTGGTACACACGAAATGGATGCCGCCATTATGGAGGGCAAAGACCTTAAAGCAGGCGCAGTGAGTTTGGTAACAGGGATCAAAAACCCAATTTCACTGGCACGAACCATCATGGAAAAAAGCCCTCACGTCTTTCTGGCGGGACAGGGAGCCATGGATTTTGGCAAACTACATGGTTTTAAAATTGAAAAAGAAGATTATTTCTACGATGAATTCCGCTATCAGCAATGGCAAAAAATAAAGGACAGTGATAATTTTCAGCTTGATCACAGCGATTCAACCGATTCAAAATTTGGAACGGTTGGAGCGGTAGCCTGCGATATAAATGGAAATATTGCAGCCGCCACTTCCACAGGGGGCATGACAAACAAAAACTGGGGTCGTATTGGAGATACTCCGCTTATTGGCATTGGCAATTATGCTAATAATAAGACCTGTGCAGTAAGTTGTACTGGAAGCGGTGAGTTTTTTATCAGGGGAGTAATTGCATATGATGTCTCCTGCCTCATGGAATTTAAAAAACTTTCATTAATGGAAGCTGCTGAAGAGGTGATCCAGCACAGATTATCAAGCATTAATGGTGACGGCGGACTCATTGCAGTAGACTGCCAGGGAAATATTGCCATGCCCTTTAATACGGAAGGAATGTATAGAGGAATGCGTTCTTCTAATGGAGAAAAAATGGTTGCTATCTATGAGGACTGATGGCCCTCTAACGGAGTCTCCACATGCAGGATCTTTACCTGATGTCTTTCTATATTAAACATATCACCGCGCGCTAAAATATGAGTTTTCAGGTTTGTAACAGACATTAAATCACCCTCCTTAACATACTTCTCAGTATTATGTTCAAGTTCACCGGGATCGAATATAATCACCATCCCGGTTCCCACAATCTCTACCGTGTTACATTCCTTTATAACCAGACCAGTATTTTCGGCCAAACCTATTCCCACGAGGTGAGGAAATTTGGCGACCGCTTCTGCAAGACGTCCAAATCGGCCACGACGAATAAAATGCGAATCGATCACGATATTGGGAAGAAAGCCCATTCCTTTACTCATTCCCACTGCACCCTTTACAAAGGCCTCCTTATGACGCCCTCCGGTGATCATTTCTTCAGACATGCACATGGCTCCGGCGCTTGTCCCGGCAATAACGAGCGAACTATTATGATATCTGTCCATCAATATCTTATGAACACTGGTATCTTTTATTTTATTGATGATCTCTGACTGATTTCCACCCGAAAACATTACACAGTCGGCTTTGGAAACAAGTTCTATGTTCGACATTTTTTCTGACTCCTCTCTTTTCCTGATGTTGGCTACTTCAACATTCTTGCAGCCAAGTTTACCAAAAGCATCGATATAACTCTGACTAACTTCTGCAGGTATGCTGGAAGCTGTAGGGATAACAACAATCAAGGAGTTAACGCCACCACTTTCTACCACCACCCTTGAAAGGATTCCTTTTTCTATACGTTCTGTATGAAATTTTTCGCTGGTTCGGGTCCCTTTATTTTCATTCCCTCCAATTGGAATCAATGTTCCTTTAGATTTCATTAACGTAACTTTTAGAATACTAAAATACAGTTGTTGGCCGAAAAAGTCTAATTTTATTTAAGTCATTATAAATCAATCACCTGTCCCGTATGAAAATAAAGGAAATCGCCGCTATGCGCGGGCCCAACTATTGGTCTATACGGCGCCCAAAACTCATTGTAATGGTCCTGGACCTGGAAGAAATGGAAAATTATCCGTCGAATGAAATTGAGGGATTCAATGAGCGCCTGAAAAAATTACTTCCCGGTCTTGAAGAACATCAATGTTCAGTGGGAAGACCGGGTGGTTTTTTACTTCGACTTGATGAAGGCACCTGGATGGGCCATGTAATAGAGCATATTGCTCTTGAGATCCAGTCCCTGGCCGGAATGGATACTTCGTTTGGAAGAACCCGCGGTTACGGTGAAAAAGGTGTATATCATGTAGTTTTTGAATATAGCGTAGAAAGTGCCGGCAGGTATGCCGGCAGGGCAGCCTTAAATATCTGTAAAGCTCTAATCGCTAATAAGGAATATGAAATTGAAAAGGATATTCAGGAATTAAGGGAGCTAAAAGAAGAAGGAAGATTAGGTCCCAGTACCGAAGCGATTATTAAAGAAGCTGAAAAACGGGGCATTCCCTGGCTTAGAATGAATGAGGGTTCTCTTTGTCAACTGGGTTATGGCGCGAATCAGCAAAGAATTCAGGCAACCATCACCAGTAAAACAAGTAATATTGGAGTAGATATTGCCTGTGATAAAGAAGACACAAAGGATCTATTACGAAAAGCCTCGATTAAGGTACCCTATGGAAGAACAATAAGACAGCTTTCAGAATTACAGGAGGTCTGTGAGGATATTGGTTATCCCGTGGCCATTAAACCGATAAATGGGAACCATGGCAGGGGTATTACTTCGAATATTCAGAATTTAGAGCAGGCAACCGAAGGTTTTCATGCAGCCAAAAAGATCTCAGAAGCTATAATTGTAGAAAATCATATTTATGGATCAGATTTCAGGATCCTGGTGATCAACTTCAGGTTTGTGGCCGCGGCAAGAAGATCTCCCGCCCAGGTTACCGGCAATGGCTATTCCACCATCGCGGAATTAATAGAAATTACCAATCAGGATCCGCGACGGGGATATCGTCATGAAAATTTGCTTACCAGGATCGAAATAGATGATACAAGCCTGAAACTTATTAAAAAGAAAGCTTATAAACTTGATTCTGTATTACCAGCCGGTGAAAGCCTTATCCTAAAAGACACGGCCAATCTAAGTACCGGTGGCACTGCTGAAGATGTCACAGACATTATCCATCCTTCAAATATTTTTCTGGCTGAAAGGATTGCAAAACTCATAGATCTCGATATTTGTGGCATAGACCTCATCACCAGTGATATTACTAAACCTATTGAGGAAACCGGAGGCTCTGTTATTGAGGTCAATGCCGGTCCTGGCTTCAGAATGCATCTGGCACCAACTATTGGTCTGCCAAGGAATGTCGCTTCACCTGTACTTGATTTTTTATTCCCTGATAATAAGAACGGAAAAATTCCAATAATCGCAGTGACCGGTACCAATGGTAAAACCACAACTACAAGACTTATCGCCCATATCGCAAAATTAAGCGGGAAACTCGTTGGCTATACCACTACCGATGGCGTTTACATCCAGAATAGGATGATAATGAAAGGTGACTGTACCGGGCCGGTTAGTACCGAACTTGTATTAAGGGATCCTAATGTTAATTTTGCAGTTCTCGAATGTGCGCGTGGAGGCCTTCTGCGAGCGGGGCTCGCCTTTAATACCTGCGACATTGGAATAGTCACCAATGTGGAAGGAGATCACCTGGGACTTGCAGGAATCCATACACAGGAGCAGCTGGCCAAAGTAAAATCTGTTATTCCCGAAACTGTAAAACATGATGGCTACGCTATTCTTAATGCAGATGATGACCTGGTGTATGACATGAAGAATTATGTGAAGTCCAGGATCGCTCTGTTCTCTATGGATGAAAACAACCCAAGAATCAAAAGATTCCAGGAAGAAGGAGGCATCACCGCTTTGTATGAGAATGAGTATATTACATTAACCAGTGGAGTCTGGAAAATGAGGGTAATGAAAGCTGATGAAATCCCGCTAACATTCAACGGAAAAGCCAGGTTCATGATCCAGAATATCCTCCCCGCCGTTCTGGCCGCACAAATAAGTGGCTTTAGCATTGAAGATATGAGAACAGCACTCCAAAGCTTTGTTCCTTCCGATACTCAAACACCGGGACGTCTAAATATCTTCCGCTTCAAAAATTTCACTTTTATGCTGGATTACGCTCATAACCCCAGCGGAATGAGGGCTCTTCAGAATTTTACCGATAATCTTGAATTTAGCCGTAAAGTGGGAATCATTGCCGGAATTGGCGACCGGCTCGATTCCGATACAGAAAAAATAGGGATGATCGCCGCTGAAATGTTTGATGAAATAATAATTCGTAATGACAGGGATCTTCGAGGTAAAACGGCCGAACATTTAACCGCATTACTTAGAAATGGAATAAACAAGGTAGATCCTGAAAAACTGGTTACTCTCGCTGGCTCAGAGCCTGAATCTATTAAATATGCGATTAGAAATGCTAAGAATGACTCCTTGATCGTTCTTTGTAGTGATGCTGTAAGCGATTCTCTAAGACTTTTAAAGGAGCTGAAAGAAAAAGACGATAGAGGAGAACTTAAATTTGAAAACTCCTTCTGGCTTAACACATTCTAAACTTAGTTACATTAAATTATTGTAATTGCTGGTTGTTTTTTAATGTTCTGATTATCAGAATTAATATCCTGAAATTATCCATATTAAATAGTGAATCATTTTTTATTTATTCTTATCTTGTATAGCTTTTTGCACACTTTTATTAAGTTTATTTTTAGTATTTAACCTCCCCTCCTTTTAAACTTTTTGCTCCATTATATTACCGTATTGCATAACGAAAGCTATGGATAAAGTTCAAACCATTTATCTATTAAATCAATAATTATGAGCACAGTAAAACTAGAACCTTCTTTAGTTGAAGAATTAAGGAGCAGCTTAAGAGGTAATTTAATCCTTGAAGGAGACTTGAATTACGAAGATTCGCGTAAAGTCTTTAATGCCATGATCAGTAAAAGGCCATCTATGATCGCCAAATGTGTAGACGTTGCAGATGTGATCACTGCAGTTAATTTTGGAAGAAAAAATAACATGCTTACAGCTGTTCGGGGTGGCGGTCACAATGGTGGCGGACTTGGGATCTGCGATGAAGGACTTGTTATTGACCTTTCGGGAATAAAGTATGTTCGCGTTGACCCTTCCAACAACACGGTAAGGGTTGGTGGAGGTAACCTGTGGGGTGAAGTAGATCATGCCACACATGCCTATGGTTTAGCAGTTCCTGCCGGGATAATTTCCACCACAGGCGTTGGAGGTTTGACCCTTGGAGGTGGTGTGGGGCATTTATCCCGCAAATTCGGATTAACCATAGATAATCTCCTGGAAGTTGATATGGTACTGGCTGATGGAAGCCTGGTTACTGCCAGTAAAGATCAGAATTCAGATCTTTTCTGGGCCATTCGTGGTGGAGGCGGTAACTTCGGAATTGTTACTTCTTTCCTATTCCAGGGACATGAAGTGAAAAACGTGATTGGCGGACCTACGCTCTGGCCTATTGAAAAAACAGAAGATATCATGAAATGGTATCATGGTTTTATTCACAACGCACCTGAAGACCTTAACGGGTTTATCGCCACCATGGTGATTCCGGGTCCCCCATTCCCAGAAGAGCTTCACGGTAAAAAATTCTGCGGAATAGTTTGGTGCTATACCGGAAATCCTGAAGAGTTTGATTCATTATTCGAACCTGTGAGAGACCTTAAACCGGTATTTGAACATGTAGGTGAAATGCCATACCCTGTTATACAAACTTTATTTGATGGCCTGCTACCACCAGGCTTCCAGTGGTACTGGCGTGGTGATTTCTTTAGTGAAATTCCACCTGAAGCTTCCAAGGAGCACTTAAAATTTGGATCCTCCATACCAACACCATTATCTCAGATGCACCTATATCCAATTTCGGGTGCAGCTGCAAAAGTTGGTCCTGAAGATACCGCATGGGCTTACCGCGATGCCAAATATGCTGGCGTATTCGTAGGTATAGATCCCGATCCAGGTAAAGCCATGGAGATCACCAACTGGTGTAAGGATTACTGGAGTGCGCTCCATCCTTTTTCAATGGGTGGTTCCTATTCCAATTTTATGATGGAAGAAGGCCAGGAAAGGGTTAAAGCTTCCTTCAGACATAATTATGAAAAGCTTCAGAAGATAAAAGCTAAATACGATCCTACTAACTTTTTCAGGGTAAATCAGAACATCGAGCCAAAAGCGTGATTTATTCTAACTTTCATTTAAAATCCTTTCGGAACAGATCTCATCTGCGCTGAAAGGATTTTTATTTTTCAGATTTCAAAGCAAGTTTTTCTACCAGTTTTCCAACCGTTAAGCCCTGTACCAGAATTGAGAATATCACAATAAAATAGGTGATCATAAGGAAAAGCTCCCGGTGCATTTCAGAAGTAAGGCTTAAAGCCAGCGCGATAGAAATACCACCACGCAATCCGCCCCAGGTCATTATAAGATCGGTTTTCGGAACAAAGTCCAGTTTATTCTGAAAGAATTTAATAGGAAATAATAGGGAGGTATAGCGACAAATAAGTACGATGGGTATTCCAATTAAGGCGGCCACAACATAATCTCCCTCAAAAGTAAGAACCAGCATTTCCATACCTATTAATACAAAGAGAATTGTATTCAGCAATATATCGATAAGCTCCCAGAACTTATCCACATAGGTTTCCGTAATTTCAGACATGGTAGTTGACCTCACGGTATCATTACCCACAATGAGTCCGGCCGTTACCATAGCGAGAGGTGCGGAAAAATGAAAATGATGGGCCACAGCGGTCCCTCCCATTACAGCAGCCAGTGTGATGATCACCTCAATATCATAATCATCTATGGATTTCATTAATCGGTAAGTTAAATAACCCAGTATAAGACCAATGGCTATTCCTCCCAGAACTTCCTTACCGAACAACTCAAAGACCTGATCAATATTTATATCTCCGGTCCCGGCAGATGCTATCTTAAAAATGGTTAGGAACACCACCACTCCCACTCCATCATTGAAAAGGGATTCTCCTACAATTTTTGCTTCCAGTTTTTTAGGTGTTCCCGCCTTTTTAAGAATCCCAAGCACAGCAATAGGATCTGTAGGTGATATTAAAGCTCCAAAAAGAAGACAGTAGATAAAATCAACATTCATGGAAATGAGTTGCAGAATGAAATACATGGCTGTGCCTACCAGAAATGTTGAAATGAGGACACCGATTGTGGAAAATACAAGAATAGGCCATCGCTGTATTTTGAGTTGTTCGAAATTTGTATGCAGGGCACCAGCAAACAAAAGGAAACTTAACATGACATCCAGCAATACTGTTTGAAAATCTATACTGGTAATTATTTCCTTTTCTGCATTCAGGAGAGTATCATCAAAAGCACTTAAGGCCAGTACCCCCAGGCTAAAGACGATCGTAATCAGCATCAGGCCGATACTGTTAGGCAACTTCAGGAATTTCACATTTATAAAACCGAATACTGCTGCAAGACAAACAAGTATGGTAGTAATAAGAAAATATTCCATCAGGCTGGCCTATTAGTGATTTTGTTATAATTCAATGGACAATCTATAATTAGATCTTAAAATATCATCGACCCGAAGAATATGGCATTCACGAATAATTTATGGGTTTCCAGCATCATAGCCCGAAAATTAGGATTGTCACTAAACATGATGACAGTTCCCTTTCCCTTTTGCTCTGCCAGGATCGCTGCAGAATCTTTTATTAATTCCAGGTTTTCAGGATGGATATAACCACTTATATAGGGATCACGGGAAAAAATGGCTACTTTATTGAAAGGATCCTTTCCCGGTTTCAGAAAAACAGAGCTATTCTTATAGATGGATAATTCCCTGTCTTCATAACCAAAACCCAAAGGATGGGTGATATCAAGATCGGCCTTATAAAAAGATCCTCCAATTGCCCGGGAACCATAATATTTATCAGCCCTGGCATAATTCATTCTTAACAAGCTATCCTTATCTTTCTCCTGTTCCTTTAGCTCAGCCTGTACCAGTTCACTTTTGACTGCCCATTCACTGGCAGTTCGCTGGGTGATCAAAGTCCCACCATTCTTTACCCAGCTGTCTATCCTCTCCTTATCAAGATCATCATAACTTCCGGAAACCATTACAAGCACATCATAATCATTAAGAGGGAGTCTTTTAAAGTCGCTCCTGTCCACCTTGGTTATCGGCATATCCACATAGGTGTCCATCATAAACCAGATCTCACCGGCTTCATAACCACTGCTGCCTTCGCCGGTAAGCATCACTACTTTAGGCAGGTCAACGTCCTTAAATTCGGGACTTCCCAGGTCTATCCCCAGGTCGCTCCTCCCGGATGACACAGACTCTATTTTTACCCCGGCTTTTTCCGAGGCCTCTGTAATTAGCTTATATAATTCCTCTGGGGCAACCGACTGATCGGCAACGGGAATCATAAGACTTCCATAACCGAATTCTTTTACACCGGTATCTGACCCTATGGAAAAAGGAGTAAATGCGGTTTTAACATTTACATGGTTCTTTAGAAGATGATATAAAACCGCGGGAGCCTGAAACTGAGACCAGTCAACCAGGTAAGCGTATTCTGATCTTTCGGGAAGATCAAAATTAATCTGAATATCATCAGAACTTAATCTGGGCCCAAGATCCACCCGG
>JAWWBH010000016.1:0-24134 GCA_033721075.1 Christiangramia sp. | reverse complement strand
TCATTAAAAGCAAGCAATGGTGTTTTCATAACAATCCAGAAGAATCCTGAAATTAATTAAATGAAGAATCAACCAAAAGAGATTAAGAAAAGATTAGCGAATGATGAACAGGAATTTAAATATGCTTTGATACAATATACTTGGGTGATTAATTATATTTGTACATATAAAACCAATAAGAATGTCTTTTTCAGATCTATTTGGCTCGGGAGAGCACCTAAGAAATCTTAGTCACTTTGCCTCAATTGTGAATCTTGCCGCTGTGGATGGCGACATCAATAAGGAGGAGGAATTACTTTTAAAACGTTTTGCCAGAAAACTTGACATAAGCGAAGATGAATATGAAAAGGTAATTGAAAACCCGCTGGCTTTCCCTTTAACGGGTTACAATAGTATAGAAAAAAGGCTGGAGCGCCTTCACGACCTGTTCAAAATAATCTTTGCCGATCATGAGATAGATGATGAAGAAAAAGAACTGATAAAACGTTATGCCATAGGCCTCGGTTTCTCAAGCCAGGCTTCTGAAGGTATCATCAACAGGTCTATCCAGATCTTCAGCGGTCAGCTTAACTTTGAGGATTACCGTTATTTACTTGAAAAGGAGAATGACTGAGACTGATTGTTAGACTAGGCCTTCTTCATAAATTCCTCTGCTTTTTCCACCATTTTTCTGCTTCCACAGAAGAAAGGTACCCGCTGATGCAGTTCTGTAGGCTTAATATCCAGTATCCTCTGGAATCCGTCACTGGCCTTACCTCCTGCCTGTTCCGTAAGGAAAGCAATTGGGTTACATTCGTATAAAAGCCTGAGTTTTCCATTACTGGCCTTGGAACTTTTAGGGTACATGAAAATTCCACCTTTAATCATGTTACGATGAATATCAGAAACCATCGAGCCTATATATCTTGAAGTATAAGGCCTGTCACCCTTCTCTTCCTGGCAATATTTTATATAGTCCTTCACTCCCTGGGGGAAATGCACATAATTCCCTTCGTTAATAGAATAGATATTGCCTTCTTCGGGGAACTTCATATCAGGATGGGATAAGTACCATGAGCCCAGAGCCGGGTTAAGAGTGAATCCGTTTACGCCATGACCGGTAGTATATACCAGCATAGTTGATGTCCCGTATATGATATATCCTGCCGCCACCTGTTTATGTCCCGGCTGAAGAAAATCTTCGATCTGAACAGGAGTTCCCAATGGGGTAACCCTTCTGTATATAGAGAATATGGTTCCCACCGACACATTCACATCTATATTGGAACTTCCATCAAGCGGATCCATAAGTACCACATATTTATTCTGGTCATCGCCGTTATGCCCTTCTATCCTTATAAAATCATCATTCTCTTCAGAAGCAATTCCACAAACGATCTCCCTGTTGGTAAGGGTCTGGATAAATTTATTATTTGCATATACATCCAGTTTTTGCTGATCCTCACCCTGAACGTTAGTCTCACCATAAGCCCCAATAATATCAACAAGGCCAGCCTTGTTCACTTCATGATTGACCACCTTGGCCGCAAGTCTTATGGAATTGATCAATCTTGATAATTCTCCCGAAGAGCCCGGAAAATGTGCCTGGTTTTCGATAATGAATTCTCCAAGGGTCTGATTTTTCTTAGGCATGATATAAATTTGTGATTCTGGCGGCTAAAATATCAAAATTCAGGTTTACTACAACGTTTTCGTAAACAATCTTTGGCATTGTTTACATTTGTTTATAATACTTTTAAGAACCGGGCTGAAGCCTTAACAAAGTTTTGCTTACCGGCCCGAATAAAGGAACAAATTTATATTTCATGGAAATCAACATAAGAAAGGCTCAAAAAGAAGATATGGGCGATGTGCTGGAACTTATCAATGAACTGGCGGTATTTGAAAAGGAACCTGATGCGGTGATAATAGACGAAAATGACCTGATAAGGGACGGATTTGGTGAGAATCCCGCTTTTCACTGTTTTGTGGCAGAAGCCGATGGAAAGATCGAAGGAATGGCGCTTATTTATTTTAGATACTCCACCTGGAAGGGAAAGACAGTTCATCTTGAGGATCTTATCGTACGAGAAGAATTCAGGGGCAAAGGCCTGGGCTCTGCCCTTTATACAGAAGTGATAAGATTTGCCGCCCAGGAGAAGGTAAAACGTACCGAGTGGGTGGTCCTGAACTGGAATAAAAACGCCGCAGATTTTTACAGACGAAGCGGAGCCGATGTTTTGGAAGACTGGGATACTGTACAGATGGATGAAGAGGCCATGCACAAATATCTCCAGGAAAAAGGACTTCTTTAAGATGGTATTAATAAGCTTCTGGGACTCAATCCGTATTTTTGTTAAAATCTGATTTATGAAATGAGCCATGATAACATTCTAAACAAGAAAGATAGGAATCCTGGTGAATTGCATTTGACCGCTTAAAAACCAAACAATGGAACAAATGAAATATACAATACGTGAAGCACGTCGTGAGGATATGACTGCCGTTCTGGAACTGATCAAAGAACTGGCAGAACATGAAAACCACCTGGAAGATGTTGAAGTAAGCGTTGAAGACCTTGAAAAAGAAGGTTTTGACAATGGTAATTTTAAATGCTTCGTTGCCGATGTCGAAGGAAGGATAGAAGGTATGGCACTTGTATATTTCAGGTTCTCTACCTGGAAAGGCCGCACCGTTCATCTTGAGGACCTCATCGTGAGGGAAAAAATGAGAGGCACCGGGCTGGGGGGTGCTCTTTACCAGCAGGTGGTAAAATATGGTCACGAACATGGCGTTAAGCGTATAGAATGGATAGTTTCTGAAGGCAATAAGAACGCGATCGAATTTTACGAAAACACGGGTGCCAGGATCAAGGAAAGTTGGAAGACCGTTCATATGGAAGAAAGCGGCATCAAGAAAAACATAAAAAAACAGTGATCAAAGTCTTTAAATTTGGAGGTGCATCTGTAAAGGATGCCGAAGGTGTAAAAAATCTGATAAGAGTACTTAACGAAACTGGGAATAATAATAAACTCATCGTTGTCTCAGCCATGGGAAAAACTACCAATGCTCTGGAAGTTGTTGTAAGAGATTACCTGGAGACCAATAAAATTCCTGACAGCCTTGAAAGCGTTAAAGAATACCACCGCAATATTATAGAAGGACTTTTCCACAGTGATCAGGCTCCGGTCTGGTTCAGGACCGAAACGCTTTTCACCGAACTTGAAAATTTTCTTGAGCATAACAAATCAACGCAGTATGATTTCGTCTATGACCAGATTGTGAGTTACGGGGAGTTGATCTCCACTACCATTGTAAGCGAATATCTAAATTCCCAGGATATTCCTTCTAACTGGCTGGATGCAAGAAGTCTTATCAAAACAGATAATACATACAGGGATGCGCAGGTAGACTGGAACAAAACACAGGAACTCATCCAGGCTAATGTAGACCCCAAAAAACTGAATATTATCCAGGGATTCATCGCTTCAGATCCAAATAATTTCACCACTACTCTTGGACGGGAAGGATCAGATTACTCTGCGGCAATTATGGCATATTGCCTTAACGCTGAAAATGTGACCATCTGGAAAGATGTGCCCGGAGTTTTAAATGCCGATCCGCGTTTCTTCAGTAAAGCACAGCTTTTGAATAAGATTTCTTACGAAGAGGCCATAGAGCTTGCCTTCTACGGAGCTTCAGTAATCCATCCAAAGACCCTTCAGCCTTTACAAAGAAAAGAGATCCCATTATTTGTACGTTCTTTTCTCCATCCTTCAGAAGAAGGAACGGCAGTAAGCAAGGGAAAGGCCATCCATCCCGAGATTCCCTGTTTTATAGTAAAAAAAGACCAGGTACTTATCTCTCTATCTTCCCTGGATTTTTCCTTTATGGTTGAGGAAAATATTTCTGAGATCTTCAGGTTATTTCATAAATATCAGATGAAGGTAGATCTTATTCAGAATTCTGCGATCAGTTTCAGGGTGTGTGTGGACAATAGATTTAACCACCTGGAAACGCTTATACAGCACCTGAAAGCAAGGTTCAAGGTAAACTATAAGACCGGGGTTTCTTTATACACTATAAGGCATTTTAGTCAGCAGGCTATAGACGAGCTCGAGAAGGATAAAAAAGTGCTTTTAAAGCAGCTTACTCAAAATACGGTGCAAATGGTTACCGAAAACTAAATTTTGATTTCTTATTTTTGGTTTAAACAAACCAATCAACCATGGGAATCGTAAGTGCAAAAGAAGTTGCTAATGTAATGAACCTTCGCCGGTTCGGATTCCTTGGAACGGGCCTTGGATGGCTCATCCTCAAAACCACTAAACTGTCGAGGATCAACAGGGAATATGAAAAGAGGAAGAACCTGAACGGAACTCATTTTATTGAATCCATCCTTAAGGAATTTGAAATAGACTACGAGATCCCGGAAAAGGACCTGAAGCGTATTCCTAAGGAAGGCCCGTTTATAACCATTTCAAATCATCCCCTGGGAGGGATAGACGGAATGATCTTAATGAAACTCGTACTGGAACGACGTTCTGATTATAAGGTGATCGCCAATTTTCTTTTGCACAGGCTGGAGCCTTTGAAACCTTATATCCTCCCCGTCAATCCGTTTGAAGACCATAAGGAAGCTAAATCGAGTTTGGGCGGAATGAAGAAAGCCATCGCTCATCTCAAAGAGGCTAATGCCCTGGGAATTTTCCCTGCGGGAGAGGTTTCTACCTACCGTGATAAGAAGATAATAGTGGATAAGCCCTGGGAGCCTTCGGCAATGAAACTCATCCAAAAAGCGAAAGTCCCGGTTGTTCCCATTTATTTTCATGCTAAGAACAGCCTATTCTTTTACAGGCTAGCATCGATGAGCGATGTATTGCGAACAGCCAAACTGCCAAGTGAAATGTTATCCCAGCGACGCAGAAAGATCAAAGTTAGGGTTGGACACCCTATAACGGTGGAAGATCAGCTTGAACATCCAAATCTGGAAGCTTATACCGCATTTTTAAGGAGGAAGACCTATATGCTCGCCAACGCTTTTGAAAAGAAAAAGCTGCTTAGCAGTTTACCAAAGAGCCTGAAGATCCCGCGTTCTCCAAAAGATATCGTCGAAGAGACCAATACTGAACTCATGTGTGCCGAGGTGGAGAATTGTCGTAAAATGGACAAGCGGTTACTTCAAAGCAAGAATTATGAAGTATTTCTTGCTAAAAGAGAGATCATCCCTAATATTCTAAATGAAATTGGACGTTTGCGGGAAATAACCTTCCGGGAGGTAGGAGAAGGAACGAACAACAGTACAGACCTGGATAAATTTGATGAATATTACCACCATCTTTTTCTCTGGGACAGTGATGCTCAGAAGATCGCCGGAGCTTACCGAATGGGAATGGGCAAGGAGATCTATGAGACCTATGGCATTGATGGTTTTTACCTGCAGGACCTTTTCAGGTTCGAGCCGGAACTCCATAAAATGATGAGCGAATCCATTGAAATGGGAAGGGCCTTCATTATTAAGGAATATCAGCAAAAACCAATGCCATTATTCCTGCTTTGGAAAGGTATCGTTCACTGTACTCTAAGGTTTCCGGAGCATAAATATCTTATCGGTGGGGTGAGCATCAGTAATAAGTTCAGCAATTTCTCAAAATCGCTCATGATAGAATTCATGAAATCCAATTATTACGATCCGTATGTGGCACAGTACGTAAGGCCGAAAAAAGAGTTCAAAGTGAAGCTGGAGGATGCCGACAAGGATCTTGTTTTTGATGAAAGCGAAGCCGACCTTAACAAGTTTGATAAGATCATAGACGAACTGGAAACAGAAAACCTTAGACTACCTGTACTGATCAAAAAATACATCAAGCAGAATGCGAAGGTGGTGGCCTTTAATGTAGATCCGCTTTTCAATGATGCGGTAGATGGACTGATGTATATTAGAATTGCCGATCTTCCTGAAAGCACTGTGAAACCCGTCATGGAAGAATTCCTGAAGGAGCTTGAAGAAAGGGCAGCGGGAAATAGTAAACAGTAGGCAGTGGCAGTAGGCAGTTGTGAGTTGTGAGTTGTGAGTTGTGAGTTGTGAGTTGTGAGTTGTGAGTTGTGAGAATTTAAAAATTAAATCTTAATGTGGAATCTTTTCAACAATCCAACAATCCAACAATCAATCTTGTTAACTTAGTAAATTCCAAAGATCTTACTGGAAATTCTTTCAAATCCTTTTTATCTTTCTTATCATTAGCAATTAAAATGATTGATTATGGAAAATATACTTATCGCCGGTGCAACGGGATCAACAGGAAAAAGAGTAATAGAGATACTTAACAGTTCAGAAAGTTTCAATCCGCTGGCACTTATTCGCAAGGAAGAGCAAAGGCAGATCTTCGACGATATGGAAGTGGAAAGCGTGATGGGAGACCTGGAAGGTGATGTGAGTCACGTAATGAAGGGGATTGACAAGGTGATATTTGCAGCCGGCTCCGGAAGCAAGACAGGACCAGACAAGACCATTGCTGTGGACCAGGAAGGAGCAAAAAAGCTAATTGATGCCGCTAAGAAAGCCAAGGTCAGGAAGTTCATCATGCTTAGTGCCATGAACACCGATAATCCATCAGCCGTTCCTGAATTGGAACATTACCTCAAAGCTAAAAAAGAAGCTGACGATTACCTGAGGGAAAGCGGTCTCAACTATACAATCGTACAACCAGGAAGGCTGAGCGATGATCTCGGACTGGCAAAGGTGAAAGTTGCCAAAAAACTTAACGAAAGAGGTGAGATCTCAAGGGACGATGTAGCATTTATACTAGTAATGTCCCTTGCCGATCCTCTCGTAAAGAACATGTCTTTTGAGGCACTTGAAGGAGAAGAATCTATTAAATCTGCACTTATTGAGTTAAGTTCACTGGGATAATCAGATTTGGCATAAAATAAAAATGAGGCCGTCTCAAAAGGCAAAAACACGTCATCCTGAATTTCTTTCAGGATCTCAATAACTTGAAAATCAGTATTTATTAGAAGCTGAGACAATTCCGATAGCTATCGGAACAGCTTGACGAAATACAGCCTTTTGAGACAGACTCTTTTGCGGTTATTGATCAAGGAAAGCCTTATCAACCGGCTCCCACAACTCAATTTTATTGCCTTCCGGATCCATGATCCATCCAAATTTTCCGTAATCGTAGGTCTCCATTTCGCCTACAACCTGGACCCCCTCTTCTTTCAAAGTCTCCAGTAATTCTTCGAGATCTTCTACCCGAAAATTCATCATGAATTGCTTCTCTGAAGGCTTATAGTAATCGGTGTTCTCATCCATGGGACTCCACTGGGTAGAACAGTCATTTCCTTCCTTATCCTTCCACCAGAAGGTACATCCATACTGGTCAGTATTCAAACCAAGATGCTGGTTATACCATTTTTTGATTGTGTCAGGATCTTTCGATTTAAAGAAAAATCCACCCAGACCGGTCACTCTTTTTTTCATATTATCTAATTCTTTTTTGCATCGCCTTCTCCAAACTCGGCAATGATCTTATCAGCGATCACCTCCGCCAGTTTTTTGTGAGACTCCACTGTCCATCCAGCAACATGTGGACTTAGAATGGTATGAGGCATAAACATAAGTTCCCGTAATGCTTCAGGAACAGGATCGGCTGCGCGTACCGCCACATTATTAGGGTTTGAAAACAAACTTTCGAAAGAAGATTTTTCGTATTCCAACACATCCAGGCCTGCGCCAAGTATTTTCCCTTCTTTCAGGGCTTCAACAAGGTCGGCTGTAACCACATTCTTTCCCCTGGCAGTATTGATGAACCAGAAAGGTTTTTTGAATTTGCCAATGAACTCCTTATTTATCATCTGGTTAGTTTCTTCGGTCCATGGTACATGCAGACTTACCACATCAGCCTTTTCGAAGAATTCATCATAACCTACCTGTCTCGCGTTCTCGTCTGCGATTCCTTCCTTGATATCGTAGAAGATAACATCCACTTCAAATCCTTTAAGTTTTTTTGCGAATGCTTTCCCCATATTTCCGTAGCCAATGAGACCTACGGTCTTCCCATCCAGCTCTACTCCGCGGTTCTCCTCCCGCTGCCAAAGACCTTCACGTACTTCCTTATCGGCTTTATTAAGTCGGTTAAAAAGTGACAGCAGCATTCCCAGGGAATGTTCTCCTACGGCATTTCTGTTCCCTTCCGGAGCCGAAAACAACTTAATGCCGCGCTCTTCGGCATATTCAACATCTATGCTTTCAAGTCCAGCACCCACACGGGCGATGAACTTAAGGTTTGGAGCCGCATCTATGAATTCGCGGTCTATCTTATAACGGCTTCTTATTACGATACCATCATAAAGATGCTGATTCTGTAATGTTTCTTCTCTTGTTTGTTCGTAACCTTCAATATTGTGATGTCCTGCCTCTTCCAGTTTTTTCATCAGTGTTGGATGATTGGTGTCGGCATGCAGAATGATCATTTTTCTATCTTTTTCTGTTATTAATATTTAGCAATTTTCCTATGCAACCAGAATTGTTCCAGAAATGCATAAGTCACAAATTTAAAGAATGATTTTTACCAACCGAAGGATTCTGGCGGGCTTTCTAAAAACCCAGGATGGTTTTGGCTATATAAAAGAAGATAAAAATTCCACAGATATCATTACTTGTGGTAATAAAAGGCCCGGTAGCTATTGCCGGATCTATACCCTGTTTATCCAGAATTATGGGTACAAAAGTACCTATAAGGGCAGCGATTATTATCACAGTAATTAATGAAAGGGCAATTGTAAAACTTACCAGTTGCGGTAAATCTACTATTATCCCGAAAACTACTACCAGCAATCCAAGGGCCAGCCCATTGATCACTGTAAGACCAACCTCTTTAACAAGACGATTGAATAAACTTCCCTTAAGATTATCGTTCGCAAGTCCCTGCACGATGATCGCGCTTGATTGTACCCCAACATTACCGGCCATCGCAGCGATTAGGGGCGTAAAGAAGAATAGTTCCACATAATTGGCCAGAGCCTCATCAAATCCTTTCATGACATATACTGCTCCCAGCCCTCCAAAAAGACCCAGGATAAGCCAGGGCAGACGTGCACGGGTAAGTCGCCAGATACTGGCATCGGCCTCTACGTCTTCAGAGATACCTGCTGCCATCTGGTAATCCTTTTCGGCTTCTTCCTTAATGAAATCCACAATATCGTCAATCGTCACCCTACCCACAAGCCTGTTCATCTCGTCCACTACCGGAATAGCTTCAAGGTCATATTTCTGCATGATACGGGCCACTTCTTCCCCCTCGGTATGCACATTCACATAATCAACATTAGGAATATAGATATCACTGATATTCGCATGGCTTGGAGCGGTAAGCAGATCCTTCAGAGAAAGCCGGCCTTTTAGCTTGTTCTTATCATCCACCACATAAATGGAATGAACACGGGTAACATTTTCAGCCTGTTTGCGCATTTCGGTCATACAACCGGTAACGCTCCAGTTCTCGTTTACCTTCACCAGCTCCTTTGCCATCAAACCACCGGCAGAGTTCTCATCATAACGAAGCAGCTCCACGATATCGTCGGCATGCTGCTCATCTGTCATCTCAGAGATAACGTCCTGCTGTAATTCCAGTGAAAGTTCAGAGATGATATCGGCCGCGTCATCGGTATCCATCTCGTTAAGCTCATCGGCTATTTCCTTTGGAGAAAGGGATTCCAGGATACGCTCGCGCCTGTCTACCTCAAGCTCCATAAGGGCCTCGGCCGTTTGCTGGCTATCCAGAAGCTTTACGATGTAAGTTGCCTCTTCAATATCCAGTTCAGTAAGAATTTCGGCAATATCGGCGTGGTGCACTTCTTCAAGGTGCAGCAACAACTCCTCATTGTTCTGTTCTTCAATGAGGGTTTTGATCTTAGATATTAATTCTTCACTTATCTGAAACTGCATACGGCTCAATTTTTTGCGTCAGTTCAATAAACTGCTGGAAACTGAGTTGTTCCGGCCGACTGCCAAATATAGCATCTTCCCTTAAAATATCGGGAAGATTAAGACTTTTTAAACTATTTCTTAGGGTTTTTCGGCGTTGATTAAAGGCTGTTTTCACCACTCTGAAAAGCAGTTTTTCATTACAGGGAAGGCTGAAATTCTCTTTCCTTTTCAGCCTAAGCACACCGCTGTCGACTTTAGGAGGAGGGTTGAAAACAGAAGGCGGAACGGTAAAAAGATATTCAGCATCATAAAAAGCCTGTACCAGCACGCTCAGTATCCCATAGGTCTTATTTCCTTCCTTTTCACAAATACGTTTAGCCACTTCTTTCTGGAACATCCCTGAAAATTCAGGGATCTGGTCTCGGTATTCAAGAACCTTAAACACGATCTGGGTTGAAATATTGTAGGGGAAATTACCAATTATGGCAACCTGTTCATCCTTAAAGATCTGTTGCAGATCATGCTTCAAAAAATCCTTTTCATGAATGCGGCCTCGAAGATGGAGGTAGTTATTCTCAAGATATTCCACACTTTCTGTATCGATCTCTATCACATGGACCTCAGCATCCTTTTTAAGAAGGTATTTAGTAAGTACCCCCATTCCGGGTCCTATTTCCAGCACCTTTTTATAGCCATCATAACTAAGGGTATCGGCGATCTTCTCAGCTATGTTCTCATCTGTTAAAAAATGCTGCCCCAAATGTTTCTTAGCCCTTACAGCCTGATCGTCCCTTTTCAAATGCTTATTAAATTGGGGTTTATGTTTTTTCATAGCTATCGATTATTTTCCTCCCTTCGGAAGGAACAGAAAGGATTTTTTATTGTTCGGTGATCACTTCAAGCTCCGTTCTGAAAGCAACAAACTTGCCTTCGAAGCTTTTTGACCTGGACCTCAGATCTTCGGCATTCTCATCATAATAGCGTTGCAGCATTTCCCTGCTTTCGGTTGTATATTGTACCGAATAGGTTATCCCACCCATGGGTTCCTGGACCATCACTCTCGTCATAAGGGCCTTCGTGAACTTTTTAGTTTCAAGCATATCAGGAATATGCTCTTCTTTCATCCATTTTAGCCATTCATCATGAATATCTTCCTGAACGTTTATGGTAACGTTATAAATGATCATCGGTAAAATTTTAAGTTTTTAGGAACTATTCTATGGTATCCCCACGAAGCAAACGGTATTTTTTCCGTGCTTCCACAAAGTAGATACTGTCAGCAAAGTTAAAGATAATTTGCTCGTAATAGCTTTTTGCCTTCTCTGGATCCTGAAGCTGGTTCGCATAAAGCTCTGCCAGAAAGTAATAGGCATTATCTGCCAGGATATCTTCTCCAAAAGAATTGATTATGATAAGGTAATTAGCTTCGGCCTTTTCGAAATCCTGCTCCTCTTCATATAATTTCGCCTGCCTGTAGAGAGCCTCATCTTCTATCTTCTCTCCCTTATGGTTCACAAGAATAGAGTCCAATGCCTTAATGGCCTTTATATTCTTCTTCTGGAATGCGAGCAGATCGGCTTTCGCGAATTTTTTCAGTGCGGTCTGGGTTGAATCCTCCAGGGAATTATCACTTATAAGTAAACTTAATTCCATGGCATCGTTAGCGATTAGTTGTGAAGTGGAAGTTTTCAGGATATCCAGCTGAGTCTTGGCCCATTCAAAATCCCCTTTATAATAACTGGTTTTGGCCACTTTAAACCTCGCGTTCTGGGCGATCTCATCATTCTTCACCAGGTTCTGGATCTGGGAGTAATAGATAAGCGCCTCATTGAATTTCTCCTGTACAACTAGTATATCGGCAAGGGCCATCTTAACTTTTGCCAGTTCGAACTTGGACGGAGTCCTTTCAGCTGCTTCCTTTAGTAGTTTTACTGCCACCTCCTTTTTGTCTTCTTTGAAAGCCATAAAATTGGCATAGTCAATCTGAAGATCAAGCGTTTCAGGGGTATAGCCGAATTCTCCCAGTAAGGTCTCAAAGTCTTTTCCTATATCCCCGTAATCTTCAGGGGTGGCAGTCTCCAGTTTCAGCTTAAGTAAAAAATGTCTTGCCTGGAGGTTAAAGGTCCTGGAAGGCGACTCATCTATCGCATAGCTTATAATCTCTTTTGCCTCTTCGTAAGCTTCAGCTTCTTTCGCCAGAATAGCCAGATTGAGTATTCCCTGAAGATTGTTCTCTCCCCTCTTAAAGATCGCCCTCTCCTGTGCAAAGGCCTTATCGAATTGTTTTTGCTGAATAAATAACCAGCTCAACATCTCATTATAAAGTAAACTAGGATGCTCCTGTAATCTTTTCAGTAATAATTTCCGGAAAATAATATTTGGTTCGCTTCGCGGGTCTTCAGAAATATAGCGGTTGAATTCCCGGTTTGCCAGACCGTAGAATTTCATATCATCTTCAATTAGATCAAGGTAATTGGTGAACATTTCCTCGATCTTCCCCTGTTCCCCATAGATACGGGCCAGCTGAAGGTTATAGTTTCGGTCTGTACTAAGGTCCATGGCGCGCTCATAAGCTTTAGCAGCATATTCCAGAAGGTTGTACTGCTCAAAGGTGCGGGCTATCATATAAGCGTAATTAGGCCTGCCTTCAATAGACTGTAATCCTTCTTCATAGAATTGGGTAGCTCTTTCAGTATTATTCTGAAGTTCAAAATTATGGCCTATCTCTATGAGCAGGGAAGGATTATTTGCCGTACTAGTTAGTCTTTCTACAAGTAGTTTTTCGGCTTCATCAAATTCTTCCATTTGCTGGTAAGATGCAACAACACCATTGAAGTACAGAGGATTGGCAGGGTTGTTCTTATATAATTGCTGATAGACCTTAAGAGCCTTTTCATATTCTCCCTGATCAAAGAAATTCTTCGCCAGCTGTTCACTTTGGGCAAACAGGCCAAGATTTCCCGCTATAAGGAATACTATTAAAAGAAAACAGCGCATAATGTAAATATAAACATTTGCGCTGTTTTTAATAATTTGTTAAATCAATAATATAGCAGACCTCACAGGTTTTAGAAACCTGTGAGGTCTTTTCCTGGATCAGATCAATCTATCTTATCGAAACCGCAGTAAGGTATAAGTACTTCTGGAATATCTATTCTGTCTTCAGTTTGATAATTTTCAAGGATTCCTGCAAGCACTCTTGGTAAGGCCAGGGCACTTCCGTTAAGGGTATGTACCAGTTCCTTTTTATTTTCTTTATCCCTGTACCTCAACTTAAGCCTGTTTGCCTGGAAGTTCTCAAAATTTGAAACGGAGCTTATTTCCAGCCAGCGGTCCTGGGCAGTTGAGAAAACCTCAAAATCATAAGTAAGGGCAGAAGTGAATCCAAGATCCCCGCCGCATAATCTTAAGATACGATATGGTAATTTTAATTCCTTTAAAAGGCCTTTAATATGGTCTACCATAGTATCTAAAGCAGCATATGAATTTTCTGGTGTCTCCAGCCGTACTATCTCCACTTTATCGAACTGGTGCAGCCTGTTGAGTCCGCGAACGTGGGCTCCATAGGAACCAGCTTCCCGCCTGAAACAAGGAGTGTAGCCAGTACATAGAACCGGAAAATCCTTCTCGTTCATCAGGTTATCACGAAACATATTGGTGATTGGCACCTCGGCTGTCGGGATCATATAAAGATCATCTTCGGTCACATGATACATCTGGCCTTCCTTATCGGGAAGCTGACCGGTTCCAAAGCCTGAGGCCTCATTAACCATCAACGGCATCTGGAATTCGGTATATCCCGCTTCGGTTGCCTTATCAAGGAACCAGGTGATGAGCGCACGCTGCAATCTGGCACCCTTTCCTTTATAAACCGGAAAACCTGCGCCGGTGATCTTATTCCCGAGCTCAAAATCTATGATGTCGAATTTCCTGGCAAGCTCCCAGTGAGGAAGGGCTCCTTCTGCCAGTTGAGGGATATCACCTTCACGAAACACCTCTTCGTTGTCTTCTTCATTAATTCCCGCTGGGACTGATTCATGCGGAATATTCGGAATGGTATAAAGCAGGTTCTGAAGATCGGCCACTGTATTAGCCAGTTTTTCTGAAAGTTCTTTCGATTCTTCCTTCAATCGGCTGGTCTTTTCCTTCAGCATATTCGCCTTCTGATGTTCTCCGTTCTTGAACATCAGCCCGATCTCCTTAGACATCTTATTGGAACTGGCAAGGGTATCATCGAGTTTAGCCTGGGTAGACCTTCTGGTCTCATCCAGCGTTAATACCTGTTCGAAAATATCTGAAGCATCAAAATTCCTTTTTTTAAGGGCTTTGATATATTCCTCTTTATGTTCTGCAATCTTTGAAACCTGTAACATAAGACCGGATAATTTATTTACCGTTTATACTTTTTTCTAAGCAGCAAATGTAACAAAAGCGAGGAAGAAAATTACTCTGAATCCGAAGGTAAAATCCAGTCGTGGTGCTTAAAATGTTGCCATTTTTCGGCAGCGAGATCTACATTAGGATCGATAAGAACTTTATAAGGGCCGCCATTTACGCTTACTTTTCCTTCAACATAAACCTCTACTTCCCTGCCTTTTTTAGCGAAATCTTCTTCAAGATGCTGCGCGAACTGCCAGATCATATCGGGTTTAGAGGTAATCGCCCTTCGTTGTTTCCTGGAGAGATATTCGTCATTATCTATAAATATCGTATCGCTGGTGCCTTTCTCAACAACCTTGAAAGTTAGCCTTCCGCTTTTTCCCCTAAGCATCATTCTCCAGCTTAGACGATGCCCTTCTTCGGTCCAGAGCACATCATCCTTAAAGAACCAGTGACGCAGGGGAAGACACAACTGAATTGTAAACCAAATAACCATGCTCACTAATAAGGCATTCCGCCATGAGGGAACAATAACTTCAGCCTTATCATAAAATTTCTTCTTGCCTCTCAGGAAAACCTTGTTGATCTTTTCCGCAGGAAAAAAGAAGATACAGAAGGCTAAGGACATATACGGAAAGATGCCAATATGGAATATGAAACTGTTGAAAAGGTGAAAGAAAATGGCTGCTATAAAGGCCGGCACCCTGGTTCTTTTCCATAATAACAATGGAATGATCAAAAGGTCGAAAAGCAGGCCGAAATAGGCTATCGCATACCTTATCCACCATTGTTGAAGAAATTCACCAACCAGCCAGTAATCCTCCTTGGATTTCATCAAAAGCGCCGGAAAACTTCCATCCAGCCAGTCGGGATACATCTTGGCTACCGAAGCATAGGTATATACGATCCAGAGCTGCAATACGATGATCACCCATACCCATCTGGGCATAGAGATCTTACTTATTGAAGATTTTATTTTAGCGTCCAGGGAGAACCACCTGTGAGCCGGTAAAAAACACATGATAAAACACACCAGCATCAACAGGTAATAATGATTGTTATAGGATGATTTCTGCATCAGGTAAACGCCAGACCACATGATAGTATAGGCGATCATGCTCATCCTGTATTTGAACCCCAGCATCACGAAGACGCCAAAGACGCCCATAATGGCATAATACCATATCATTCCATCGCCAGGTAAAGGCTGCAGGAATTCAAAACCGATAAAATTAAAGGTAAAGTCAGGCTCAAGCATCGTGCGCCTTACCCAACCTGAAAATATAGCCCCAAAGGCCTCAATGGCTATCAACAAACCGAAAAGTGCACGAAAAACGACCAGTGCAGAATTGTCGACTTGTTTAAAAAGCCATCTATTGATCATAATTATCCTTTATGTATTGTCTGGAAAATGCCTGGTCCTGTTTCATGGCAAGCTTAAGTTCGTTCACAGAACCGAATTTCTTTTCATCTCTTATCCTAACCAGAAGCTCTATTTGCAGCTGTTTACCATAAAGGTCTTGATCAAGTTCGAAGAAATAAGATTCTATGGTCTTTTCCTTTCCTCCCACGGTAGGATTAGTACCAATGTTCATCATCCCATAGACCTGTTCACCATCTATCACAGTTCTTATCACATAGACCCCATTTTTCGGGATAAGTTTATATTCTTCCTTTACTTCAAGATTGGCTGTGGGAAAACCCAGTTCCTTTCCAATCCCGCGGCCTTTTACGATAGTTCCGGTGAGGGTGAAGGGGTGCTGAAGGTACATATTGGCTCTTTCTACGCGACCTTCCAGTAGAGCGTTCCTTATCTTGGTGGAACTTACGGCCACCTGTTCTACATCCTGCTGACTTATTTCCTCCACTTCAAAACCGAACTCTTCACCAAAATTCTTCAGGTCATTGATATCTGCAGTCCTATTTCTGCCAAATCTGTGATCATAGCCAATAATGATCTTCTTGGCCTTTAGTTTATTTACAAGTATATCACGTACGAACTCGATTGCCGTTAGCCTTGAAAACTGGTGGGTGAAAGGATGCACCACCAGGTGATCTATTCCGGTTTCTTCCAGTAACTGCTTTCTTTCGTCTATGGTATTTATTAACTGAATCCCGCTCTCTTTTTGCAACACCATGCGTGGATGAGGAAAGAACGTGAGTACTACCGAGTCCAGGTTATTGGCATGTGCGGAGTTCACCAGCCTTTCGATGATCTTTCTGTGTCCCGCATGAACCCCGTCAAAAGTCCCAATGGTCACCACCGTTTGTCTCTCACTTATGAACGAGTTTGCTCCTTTATGTTCTTTCATTTAAATAAAATTCACCAATCAAAGGATGTGATAAAGTTAAAAAGATTGGTATTCAATATTCCTTTTTTGGCCTTCAATTCCTATTTTCCGTTGAATGCATTCATTGTATTTGAAACTCCGGCCGTCCCAAAAGACAGGATAAGCTCTGCCGAGGTCTTCAACCTCTCAGTTAGCTTTTCCTCTTCCTCCGGCGACCATTCACCCAACACATAATCCACCTGCTGTCCCTTAGAGAATTCATCACTTATCCCAAAGCGAAAGCGGTTATATTTTGTAGTATTAAGCTGGGTCTGGATATCCCTGAGTCCGTTATGCCCGCCATCGCTGCCTTTGGTTTTGAGTCTAAGCGTACCAAAAGACAGGTTCAGGTCATCGGTAACCACAAGTAAATTCTCAAGTGAAATCTTTTCCTTCTGCATCCAGTAGTTAACAGCCTTACCACTAAGGTTCATGTAGGTACTTGGCTTTAGCAGAATGAAGGTGCGGCCTTTGAATCTAAAGGTCGCCACATCCCCCAGCTTTTGAGTCTCAAAAGCCACTTCTTTTTCACGGGCAAGTTCATCCAGGATCTTGAATCCTACATTATGCCTGGTATTCTCGTATTTAGGGCCGATATTTCCCAGACCAACGATCAAAAATTTCTTCATGGGATCTGTTTTCTCCCCGGTCTTCTTTTTTCCTAAAATCCTTCCAAAGAATGAAAGCATCCAAATTTGTTTTGGTAAAGATAAAATTAATCAGATACTTTTAAATTGGAAAAAGCAAAACCGGTGTTTTAAATTGACACAAATAAAAAAGCATTCCGAAATCGGGTTGAACCGAATAAGGAATGCTTTTCAAATTTATTCAAAGAAGCTTACTCTTTATCTTCTCCCTCTTTTACAGCTGCCTGATCATCAACTTCAGAAGCTGGTACTTCATCTGCTGCTACTTCATCTTCATCTTCGTCTTCAAGATCTTCAACGATGTTACGTGAAGTTCTTACCTGACAGATTACTGTGTTATCTGGATGCTGGATCTTATAATCTTCGCTTTCTACTGCAGTTACATATAACTTCTGACCGATCTTAAGCTTGGTCACGTTAGCTACGATATAATCTGGAAGATCACCTGGCAATCCTCTTACCTTCAGACGACGAAGGTTGTAACGAAGTACACCACCATTCTTAACCCCTCTTGCAACACCTTCAGTGTGGATAGGGATTTCCATGGTAATTGGTTTGTCGTCAAATATCTGATAGAAATCCATGTGCAGGATAGCATCGGTCACAGGATGGAATTGAATATCCTGAAGGATCGCGTTATAAGACTCTCCGCTTTTCAATTTGATTTTTACAGTGTGTACGTCTGGTGTATACACTAAGTTCTGGAATGCTATTTCCTCTGCTGCAAAGTGTAGTGGATCACCTTCTACCCCGTACAATACGCAAGGAACCTGTCCAGCATTACGCAGAGCTTTAGTTGCCTTCTTGCCTACGCTTTCTCTTTTAGATCCGTTGATCGTAATTGATTTCATTATAAATTGTTTTGGTTAACAAATGTCGTCAAGTTCTAAAGTGAACCGCCTTCATTTGCGTAAAAATTTTCTGGCTGCAAAAGTAAGTCTTTTTATTTATCTATAAAATACTGAAGTAGAAAAGTTTATTGGAAGTTAGATTTTAGATTTACGAAGTTAGAATTTTTTATAAATAGCTGTTATGCAAATTATTGAAAAACAATTCTCAGAAGATTTGAAGACACTTAGAATTGTAAATTGTATAATTAAAAAACCTGCTTCTCTGCCTATATCGGATCACATTGGCATTTATCGTAATTTCTAAAATTTCGTACTTCTAACTTCTTAATTCTTACTTTCAATGTAATTCCAAGCGGAGCGAAGGGATCTCATCCTTCGACAGGCTCAGGATGACATCCGACAGGCTCAGGATGACAGCTCCCCGATTATTTCACAAAGCCTTATCAGTTTTTCAGGGCAAAAATCCTTAAATTGAATTGATTATAATAAATATAAATGCTGAAGGCTTTTTAAAAAACAGGCTACTGTTTCACGAATTATGACAGAGACACAAGACAGTTCAACTCCAACCAAAAGGATCGCGGCAATAGACCTCGGGACCAATTCTTTTCATGCAGTGCTGGTAGACCTTTACCCGGATGGCAGTTACCGTACCATAGACAAGCTTAAGGAAATGGTGATCCTTGCCGAAAAAGGCATGAAACATCACCTTAGCGAAGATGCCATGCAGCGCGGACTCGATGCGCTTAAACGCATTAAATTCCTGTGTGACAGCCAGGGCGTTGAAGAGATCCTGGCCTTTGCTACCAGTGCGATAAGGGAGGCGAAGAACGGGGGTGATTTTATACAACGGATGATCGATGAGGTGGGTATCAAGGCCCGTGCGATCTCAGGCAAAATGGAAGCTGAGATGATAGGCTATGCTGTAAGACATAGCATCGCGCTGGACGAAGAAATGGTACTGATGGTAGATATTGGAGGTGGTAGTGTTGAATTCATTGTGGGAAACAACGAGAAGTTCCTTTACTACAATAGCCTGAAACTGGGGGTTGCGAGGATGGCGGCTCATTTTGTAAAGAATGACCCTATCACTAAGGAAGAGATAGCCACCCTGGAAGACCACTACCGAAAGACCTTAAGTGATGTCGCAAATATTGTAAAGGAACATTCGGTAAAAACCATTATAGGTTCCTCGGGAACCATGGAGAATATCGCTGCCATGATCGCCGAACGTAATTCCATCAGTTCTGCCATGACACTTAATGAAATGGTTTACCATGATGATGAGTTCCTGCCGTTCTATGAGAATTTCATAAAACTGGATAGGAAACAACGTTCTAAAGAAAAAAACCTGGACGAAAAGAGAATAGATATCATTAACCCCGGGATGGTATTGGTGAAATTCCTGATAGAAGAATTCAACATCCAGAACGTCAAGATCTCTGAAGCGGCGCTCCGCGATGGAATGATCCTTAATTACATCAGCAAGGAAAAGTCAAGCCTGCCTCTTGTGGCAAGGTACCCCGATCCCCGGAAAAGGAGCGTTTTCGAACTGCTGCGTAAATGCAACTGGCTTAAGGAACACTCTTCTCATGTGGCAAAACTGGCCTTGCAGATATTTGATGACTTTAAACAGGATCTGGAACTGTTAGAAGGGGACAGGGAATTACTGGAATATGCCACTCTTATGCACGATATTGGCTATTATATCTCCTACAGGAAGCACCACAAACATGCTTTGTACCTAATAAGACATGCCGATCTTCGCGGATTCACTGCAGATGAGATAAGTCTTATGGCAAACGTGGCAAGATACCACCGAAGGTCTACTCCAAAGAAAAGACATAAGAGATACCGAAAACTGGATAAGGATCTTAAGCAGCGCGTGAAGAAACTATCAGGTATTCTCAGGGTAGCCGACGGACTTGACAGAAGTCATTACCAGAATGTGCAGGAACTGGAAATAGAAAAAAACAAGGAAATGGTGAGATTCTATATCACCACCCAGGGCGATCCCGAACTTGAGATCTGGGGCGCCACGAGGAAAAAGGAACTCTTTGAGGAGATCACCGGCAAGGAACTCGAGATCTATGCGTTTGAACAGGATGAAAGTGTTCCTGCCCAAACCGGTGAATAAGATCCTGAAACTACGCAACCAGGACTGAAACCAGAACTTAAGCCATCCCTCAAGGTGAATTGGAACGTCAAGCTGAACTTGTTTCAGTTTCTATTTATAATAAGGATTTCCTGTTAGTTAAGATCCTAAAACGATCCCTATAACCATCGGGACGGGATGAGGCTGATCTCACTGAACCCTGCCATCCTTCGACAGGCTCACGATGACACAGACCTGCCTGGATTAAAAATCCTTCTAAAAAACAGGAAGTCATTGGGAGCGGAGCGAAGGAATCTCACCCTTCGACAGGCTCAGGATGACAAAAACAAACAGATTACTTCGCTTCGCACGTAATGACCTTAGGAACTCTGTCACACTTCAACTAGCTCAGTGTGACAGGGATAATTACATAATGAATTTCGAGCTGATAGACCTGTTGTCGTGAACCCGTCTCATCACATCAGCAAAAAGACCGGCACAACTAACCACTTTTATTTTTTCACTTTTTTGTCTTAACGGAATCGAATCGGTTACGATAAGTTCCTGAAGTTTTGAATTCGCTATCCTGTCATAAGCCTCTCCTGAAAGCACCGGGTGGGTGCAGATGGCCCGTACGCTAAGAGCACCACGCTCCATCATTACATCGGCAGCCTTGGTAAGCGTCCCTGCAGTATCTACCATATCGTCTACCAGCACCACGTTCTTTCCGGTAACGTCACCAATAAGCTCCATATGGGAGATGACATTCGCCTTGGCTCTTTGCTTATAACATATCACCACATCGCTTTCAAGGGCTTTGGAATAGGCATAGGCTCTTTTTGAACCTCCCATATCTGGTGAGGCGATCGTAAGATTATCTAGTCCAAGCTCCCTCAAATATGGCAGGAATACAGTACTGGCATAAAGGTGATCCACTGGTTTCTCAAAGAATCCCTGGATCTGGTCGGCGTGCAGGTCCATGGTGATGATACGCGTCGCACCGGCGGTTTCCAGGATACTGGCGATCATCTTGGCCGCGATTGGGACCCGTGGTTTATCTTTTCTGTCCTGCCTTGCCCAGCCAAAGTATGGCATCACCGCGGTGATATGCCTTGCCGAAGCTCTTTTCGCAGCGTCCAGCATCAGCAGCATTTCCATAAGGTGATCGCTTCCCGGGTGCGTGGAACCGATGATAAAGACCCGTGAGCCTCTTACCGATTCTTCAAAAGAGGGCTGGAATTCCCCATCGCTATAGGTGGAGGTGATCACATTTCCCAGTTTGGAACCATATTTCTCGGCGATCTTTTCAGCCAGTTCCCGGCTTTGGGTACAGTTGAAGATCTTGGCTTCGGTAGTTGCAGACATGTTGTGTTGTTTTGTTGTGTGTTAAGGTTTAGTTGATGCAAATTTAAAAATTATTCCTTGCCGTTGGGAATAAAACAGGGCAGTTAAAAGTATTCTTAAGCAGGGAGGGGAAATTTCCCTTTTTTTAAGGTGGTTTATATCCCTAAGCGTGAGTTATAAAATAAATATAGTACCTGAGTTCAAACTTCAAATTAAAATAATTGTTTTTTTTGAATTGTGGAAAAAATCGGTGACATAGAAATTCGAGTTGTAGGGAAGGCTGGAAATATTGAATTAAGCCCAGATAACTACGATATCAAACAGATTGCATCTATTTTACAAAATGTAGAGGACTTACTATATCCAAACAATAAAAAGGACAGGCCGATAATCACGTACGATATTGAAGAAGGATCGGTTCGGCACATTTTTAAAACTTCCATTCAAGCAGTTATTGGATTTAGCGCTCTCCTTTCTCAAGTTCAAGCACAGAACAATATTGATTTTCTAGAATTAAAAACTGCAAGGGCTCTAGAGGAAATTCAAAAAATGTCTCGTCAAAAAAATTATGAATTTCAAATTAAAACCTCATTAAAAAAAGATTATGAATTAAGGATTAATCCAACTACCAAATTTTTCAGAACCGAAAACATCTGGTCTGATGCGGAATTTTATTTCTATGGAGTGTTAAAAGACGCAGGAGGGAAAAGTAAGGCCAACATACATCTAGACACAGAAGATTATGGTTATTTATCAATAGAAACCGGAGAAGAGTTTTTAAAAGAAAGAGAAGAAAACCTTCTATATAAAAAATTTGGGGTCCGAGCATCAGGCAAACAAAATATTGAAACCGGAGAAATTGATACAAAATCATTGAAATTACTGGAGTTAATAGATTACAACCCAAAATTTGATGATGATTATCTGAAAACCTTAATTACAAAAGCGAAAAATAATTGGAGCGGAATAAATGCAGATGATTGGTTATTAAATATGCGGGGAGGTTATGAAGCATAGCGTTCTACTTGACACAAGCTTTTTTATTAGATTACTCAATGATGAAGATTCTCTTCATAAAAATGCAGTGGGTTACTTTAAATATTTCCTGGAGAATGAAGTAACTTTAAAAATTTCGACTATTTCAGTAGCAGAATACTGTGTCCTAGGAAAATTGGAAGATTAACCTTGAAAAATCTTCAAATAATTCCATTCAATTTGAAAGAAGGAGAACGAACTGGAGAATTTGCGAAGATCATATTTAGAGAAAATAAAATTGAAAGCGAAAAATTGACTCCCAGGGCTATTATACCAAACGATTCAAAATTGTTTGCCCAAGCCGACTTGGATAAAACAATATCTCATTTCGTTACCTCTGACGTACGATCAAAAAATACCTTAGCATTATTAAAAAGAGGTTTAACGCCGAAATTCTCCATAATTTCCATAGACGCACCACATACTGAAGCTTTCGGTATTTTAGATTTATAAAACTACATTTTACAACAAAGTAATAACTCTATCAAACGATAGTATCTCAAACAAAAAAGGCCGCACACTATAAAGCATGCAGCCCTGTCACCTACCTTGAGATTTGGGGTTTTCGAGGGGTGACAAATGCAAGATAATTCCTACAAATTAATTAGTTGGCAGGTTTAACAGTTCTTTAAAACGTAGAGGAAATAATCAAGCAGTGCCCTCAAGATTCCCGGATATTGAAAAAATAAAAGAGCACACAGGATTATTCAGATAATTTAGTTAAATTCCTTACTCCCTTTATCCACCTGAACTTCAATGCATGGTAAAAACAAAATACCAACATTAAAGTTCAGGAAGATGAAAAGAAGATCATTTATCACCACCACCTCGATGACGGCTTTCAGCATTGCGGCATTTGGTTCCATAAGCTGGAACGGGAAATTCTTTGAAGGAAACAATCCCACCACCTCCGATATCCTGGGGCCATTCTACCGGCCCAATGCTCCTATGCGAGGCAACCTTATTCCTCCCGGAGTCCGGGGCACAATAGCTCACCTTAGCGGGAAGATATTTAAAGACGATGGCAGTTCTCCACTAACAGGAGTTCTTGTAGAAGCCTGGCAGTGTGATGCAGATAAGATCTATGACAACACTTCAGATCAATTCAGGTTCAGGGGTGCAGTAAAGACGGCAAGCGATGGTTCTTATGCGTTCAAAACCATCCTGCCGCCACCCTATGATACGGGAACCGGATGGAGACCCGCACATATACATATGCGTATTTCCAATCCCGAGTACCAGGATCTTATCACACAGATATATTTTAAAGATGATCCCCATCTTAAGGATGATCCCAGTTCCAATTCCCCGGAAGCCATTGAGCGTATCCTGCCGGTAAGTAAGACCGCGAAAGGCGAAGACTTGGTACAATTCGATGTTACCATGAGCAAGGTATTTCAGCTTAGCGAGGAAGGCTTTAAAAAGGTCTCCGGACTTTACCAGCTGGAAAATGGGACAGCGGAGTTCTACCGCAACAACAATCTTTTGATGATGCGAATTAACGGGCAGATAATGGAAGGGCTGGCATACAAAGGCAATAAT
>JAWWBH010000015.1:0-24313 GCA_033721075.1 Christiangramia sp. | reverse complement strand
TTTTTCATAAATTATTCTTATGTAATCAATACTGATAATTGGAAATCTTTATATTAATGGAAATAGAGCTTTTCTACAAAAAATAGTTTTTTACATTTGTCATTCAAAACGAAAAATTATGATCAAAAGATTTATTGGGATTGCCGCAGTTGCAATTATGATGGTATCATGTAATGAGCAAAAAACGGCTTATGTAGATACCACGGTATTAATTCAGGAATATAAAGAAATGAAAGAGGTTGAAGCTCAATTCACTTCTAAATCTGATTCTGTTAGAAGACAATTGGATTCTGTAGCTCGTGCTTTTCAGCAGGAAGTTCAGGCATATCAGTCAGAAATGAATTCAATGTCTCAGAGTGCACGTCAGGAGAAAGAAAGAGAGTTGATGCAGAAACAACAAATGATTCAGCAGCAGCAGCAAATGCAAAGCAACCGTCTAAGAGAGGAGAGCAATGCTGCTATGGATTCGCTTGTGAACAAAGTGAAAGATTATGTAAAGGATTACGGAGAAGAGCATGACTATACTTACATCTTTGGTTCTAATGAAAGCGCTAACATCATGTACGCTGAAGAAGGCCTTGATATCACCCAGGAGATACTTGAGGAACTCAACGAAGAATATGGTGGTGTCGATGTAAATGATGATGTGGAAGAAGAGGTTGAAGAAGAAACCGAAGAATAAGAAGACACTTACCAATCATAAAAAAAGCTTCAGAATTTTCTGAAGCTTTTTTTATTTAAATTCTTTAAAGACCCTAACTCAATATATAAACCCCAAAAACGCATACTATAAAGTAACCTGTTAGAGTGAAGGCTCCTGCATAATCTTTGGCAATTCGCTGTCCAAAAAGTAGCATCAACAGGGTGATACAGGAAAGTACACAGGCATATAAAGCCCAGGCCGGTTCATCATAGGCCAGTAGCCAAATCAATCCAAGAATTGCAAGGATTCCGGTAATGACTTCAAGAATCATGACTATCGCGACCATCATGGGAACCATCCCTTCCAGGAAAGTACCAGCGAAATGTTCCTTAAGCCATCCGGTATTTCCTTTCCAGTCGGTAGCTTTATCTATACCCGATTGCATGAAGGTAATCAGGATAAAAACTAAGATCAGAATTTCGGTAATGTTGGTAGTAAAGTTTTGCATAGTTAAGCTGCTTTTTTATGTAAGAAACGGGTTAATTTAATGGATAGGTTGGTTAAAATTATTTTGGCGTTTCCATTGCGTTCTATATGATAGATTGCATTTTCAAGTGCTTCCGTAATTTCCAGAATATTATTGCCATGAACGAACGGAGCGAAATTCTCCATTTTAAAGTTTTTAGCACCCGGTTCCAGATACACCAGGTTTTTAGCTTTATAATTCATTAATAGTGACTGCCTGAAAAAATCAAGACAGTATAGTAAAAAACTTTTTTGAGTTTCCCGATTCAAATCAGCGATCTCTTCACTCCAGGATACAAGCTCAAGAACAGTAGATTTATTGCCCTTTGCTTTAAAGGCGGTTCTAACCCAGCTAATGAACCAGGCTTCAAACTGGTCGTCACCGGCATTTTTCTTTAGAAAATGTACCGCCTTCGTATAATTACCATTAGCCTGGTGAGCTATTTTCTTAGCCAGGGAAGTCTCGCAATTTTCTCTTTCCCTAAGGGCTTCAGCAATATCCGCTTCACTTAAAGGTGGAAAATGAAGTCTCTGGCATCTGGATAGTATGGTTTGAATTATCTGTTCTTCATCTTCTGAAACCAATATAAACACAGTGTTATTTGGCGGTTCTTCGATAAGTTTAAGCAACTTATTGGCGGCTGCAGTATTCATCTTCTCGGCCATCCAGATGATCATCACCTTAAAGCCGCCTTCGTATGCCTTTAATGACAATGCTTTTACAATATCCTGTGCTTCATATACACTAATTTGTCCCTGCTTGTTTTCTATTCCAAGAGTCTGGTACCAGTCATATAAATTCCCGTATGGATTGGTATTTAAAAAGGATCTCCATTCTTCCAGAAAATTTGAAGAAACTGGATGCTTTTTTACCTTATCGGTAGCCGCCACCGGAAACGCAAAATGAAGATCGGGATGCGAGAAGTTCTGAAATTTCATATTGCAGCTATGAGCCTCCTGGTTATCGTTTTCACCACCTGAGTTTTTACAAAGAATATATTGTGCATAGGCTATAGCCATAGGCAGGGTACCACTTCCCGGGCTTCCGGTGAAGAGTTGTGCATGTGGGATCCTCCCTCTGTCGGCCGTGGTCGTGAGGTGATTTTTTATATGTGGAAGGCCAATTACATCATTAAAAAGCATAGGCAAATATAAAATTATATAGGCTTTATTATCTTCGGAAAAATTTATATTTGTAAGAAAGCATTACTATGAAAACAATAGACGATTACAATTTTAATAATAAAAGGGCATTAATTAGAGTGGACTTCAATGTTCCGCTGAATGAAGAAATGAAAGTCACCGATGCAAACCGCATCGAAGCAGCAAAACCTACAATTATTAAAATTCTTGAAGATGGAGGTAGCGTTGTTCTCATGTCTCACCTTGGAAGACCCAAGGGGAAGGAAAGTAAATACTCCCTTCAGCATATTGTAGATAAAGTTTCTGAAGTTGTTGGTGTTGAAGTCAAGTTCGTGGAGGATTGTATTGGGGATGAAGTAGAAAATGCAGCGAATAATCTTCAGCCGGGTGAGATCCTACTTTTAGAGAATCTCCGTTTTCATGATGAAGAAAAGGAGGGGGATGAAGATTTCGCCGAAAAACTTTCAAGACTTGGTGACGTCTATGTGAATGATGCCTTTGGAACGGCGCACAGGGCGCATGCATCTACTACTATTGTCGCTAAATTCTTTGAGGATAAGTGTTTTGGCTATCTTCTGGCAAAGGAGATAAAGAGTCTGGATAAAGTTCTTCATAGCAAGGAAAAACCTGTAACCGCGGTACTTGGAGGAGCGAAAGTGTCTACCAAGATCACGGTGATTGAAAATATTCTTGATAAAATTGACCATCTGATCATTGGTGGGGGAATGACCTATACCTTTGTAAAAGCCCAGGGTGGAAAGATTGGAAATTCCCTCGTAGAAGAAGATAAACAGGAGCTTGCTCTTGAGATTCTTAAAAAAGCTAAGGAAAAAGGCGTGGAAGTTCATCTTCCGGTGGATTCTATTATAGCCGACAGCTTTTCAGAACAAGCCAGCACACAAACCGAGAGTGTGGACAATATTCCTGATGGCTGGATGGGGCTTGATGTTGGTCCTGAAACCATTAAATACTTTTCAAGGGTAATCAGGGATTCTAAAATCATACTTTGGAACGGCCCACTGGGAGTATTCGAAATGGATGCTTTCGCCAAGGGAACTATCCAGTTAGGAGAGGCGATTGCTGAAGCTACCAGGAATGGTGCATTCTCACTCGTAGGTGGGGGAGACTCTGTTGCAGCAGTTAAACAATTCGGGTTTGAGGACAAAGTAAGTTATGTTTCCACTGGTGGTGGAGCTATGCTGGAAATGCTAGAAGGTAAATCTTTACCAGGAATTGAAGCAATTAACAAGTAAAGAGGTACGAATTTTGATGTTTTTTTCGTTCGTTATTGTAAAATGAATTTATGCTGAAACGAAAATTTTTAATGCTGTTGATCCTTGCCGGGATGACGACCTTCGCACAGGAGAAAGAGAATAAGGAACGAATTGAGAAAGCGAATTTCAGGGTTCAGATATTCCAGAAAAGTGACAACACGAATATTAAACTGGCCCAACCTGACCCCGAGTTCAGGGATAAATTACCTATTTCAGCTGCAATAAGGGATTCATCAAAGGTTGCTTTAAAGGACCTTCCCAAAGCCAGGACCATAGATTCTTTATGGAAACTGGAGCTCACAAATTCTGACCTGTTCGAAACCATGCACAAAAGCATACAGGAACAGGATTATGAGGACGTGGTATATGATGAGTTGCCAACCGATACGCTCAAAGCCAGACTTGCCAGGCTAAATGCGAGAACGCCTTTCAATATTGAATACAATCCCATACTGGAAAGCGTTATCAAATCCTATTTGAAGAGGAACAAGCAGAGCATGGAGCGCCTTATGGCCTTAAGCAGCTATTATTTTCCGTTGTTTGAGCAGGAACTGGATAAATATGATATTCCGCTCGAGATCAAATATCTTTCTATAGTTGAATCGGCGCTTAACCCACGGGCTAAATCGAGGGTAGGAGCCACTGGCCTATGGCAGTTTATGTTTACTACCGGGAAGATGCACGGTCTGGATGTAAGCTCTTATGTAGATGAGCGTATGGACCCGGGGAGGTCCACAGAGGCCGCAGCGCAATACCTGGCCAGTCTTTATAAGGTATTTGGGGATTGGGACCTGGTACTGGCTTCCTATAATTCGGGCCCGGGTAACGTATCAAAAGCGATTAGACGCAGTGGTGGCGCTACCGATTACTGGCACTTAAGAAGATATCTTCCACGTGAAACAGCTGGATATGTGCCTGCCTTCCTTGCGACTCTATATCTGTTCGAGTATGCCGACGAACACAAATTTCAGCCTAAAAGGCCTGATGTTGTTTATTTCGAGACCGATACTATCCAGGTTAAAAAACTTCTTACTTTCGACCAGATTTCAAAAGTGACGGGTGTAGATGATGAAATGATTCAATTTCTTAATCCCAGTTATAAGCTTAATATTATCCCGTATGTTGAGGATGAGAAATACATCCTTAGACTCCCGAAACCTGCAGTAGGGAAATTTGTGGCGAATGAAAATGCCATTTACAATTTTGCTGAGAGCCAGTTAAAGGAAGAGAAAAAGGAACTCCCAAGATATGTTGAAACCGAAGATAGAATAAGGTACAGGGTGAGAAAAGGAGATTATCTGGGCAAGATTGCCGAAAGATACGGTGTGGGAATAAGCAGTATTAAAAGTTGGAACAATATGAGGGGCAATACCCTTAGAATAGGCCAGTATCTTACGATATATCCCAGGAAACCGGTAGATGTGGCATCAAAAGAAAGCACTTCAAAATCAGCTAATAGCTCAAACCCTAAAGTATATACCGTGAGGAAAGGGGACTCTCTCTGGAGCATTTCCAGGAAGTTTCCTGGCGTTACGGTACAGAATTTGAGGGCCTGGAATGATATGAACACAAATAGTCTTAAACCAGGTATGAAACTTAAGGTTTCGAAAGGTTAAGATTATAACCAAAACCGAAAAAATGAAACGTAGCTTAAGCCTGCTAGCCATTCTTATCTTATTGATTTCCTGTAAAAATGAAAAAAGCACACCCAACGAACGTATTCTGAGTGATTCCTCGGGGAATATTAACCAGCTAACCGTAGTGATAGACAATGATATGTGGGAAGGTGAAGTAGGAGAAGCTATTCGAAATAATCTGGCAGCTCCTGTTGATGGACTTCCTCAGGAAGAGCCTCTGTTCAGCCTTAGTCAGATTCCACCAGAGACTTTTACTGGTTTCGTAAGGAACAGCCGTATCTTTTTAAAGATTGAAGAGGGTCAAAAAGGAATGGACCTCATTTCAGATGAGTTTGCAAGACCTCAAACCGGGATAGTAGTTCAGGGGAATGGTACTGAAGAAATAATAGAGGTTATTAATAAGGAATCTGATTCCATTATTAAGATCCTGAAAAAGACTGAACTTAAGGAAAAACAACGCAGGATAAGAAAGTCTCTTAAAAAGGACGAATCCCTTCAGGAAAAATTTGGATTAAAGCTCAATTTTCCTTCAGCATATAGATACGCCAAGGAAGAGGATGATTTTGTCTGGATAAGAAAGGAGATTCCAAAAGGAAATATGGAAATTCTTATCTATGAGGTGCCAATCTCGAAGATAGAAAATGACTCCAGTGTTATCGCAAATATCACAAAAATGAGGGATTCCTTAGGGAAAGCTCAGATCCCTGGTCCTGTTGAAGGCTCCTATATGATAACAGAGAAGGCCTATGCACCTTATCTTTTCGAAACTGAAATAGATGGAAAGTTTACCTACGAGACCAGAGGTACCTGGGAAGTTCAAAACGCTTTTATGGCCGGTCCTTTTGTGAATTATGCTGTTAAGGATGAGGCTAACAACAGGTTCCTAATACTGGAAGGCTTTGTCTTTTCACCTTCAAGAGGCAAACGCGATAATATTTTCGAGCTGGATGCCATTCTGCAATCGGCAAAGCTCAAATAACCAAAAAAACCCAACTGAAAAGTTGGGTTTTTTTATTTATATGGGTTTGGGAGATTATTTATTCTCTCCGGGAACTTTTTTACTGTCATCGGGAGTTGCTCCTTTATCATCATCTTTGGAAGCATCCTTGAATTCTTTGATTCCACTTCCAAGACCTCTCATTAATTCCGGGATTTTACGTCCTCCAAAAAGCAATAATATCACCACTACAATTAAAATAATCTGTGGTGCTCCTATAGCCAAAGGCAAAATAAATGCATTCATGTCTTTTAATTTAGTTTTACAAACTTAACAAGAATTAAGGAATATAAACGTTAACAAGGAAATAAATTACGAATCATATAAAGCCAGAGTATTTAGTTTAATGCTGTTATTATAGGGGAATTTATTTAATTTATCTTTGTATAATCTAATTACGGCTATGGCTGAGAATAAAAAGACCAAAAAGAAGTTCGCAAAAAAACTGCTTCATAAGTATAGGATGGTCATTCTAAATGAAGATACTTTTGAGGAGCGGTTTTCGTTTCGTTTGACCAGGCTTAATGTATTTGTAGTTGTGGGCCTTTCAGCGATTCTCCTGATAGCGGGCACCACGGTTCTAATTGCTTTCACTCCCCTCAGGGAATACATACCGGGGTATTCTTCGGCTGAACTTAAGGAAAAAGCGGCTAATCTAGCTTATAAGACAGATTCTCTGCAAAATGTGATAAGACTTAACGACCAGTATCTAACTTCCATAAAAAGGGCTCTAACGGGAGATTTTGATCTTGAACGTCTGGATAGGGATTCTATTTTGAGTCAGCCTATATCCGATCAGGAATATGAAGAGATAAACAGAATAAAAGCTGATTCTTTATTGAGAGAAGAAGTGGCACAGGAGGATAAATACAATATCCTGCCTACCGCGACAGAGAATATTAATTTTTCACTTTTTCCACCTGTAAAAGGCTCTATTTCTGAACCCTACAGTATTGAAGATAAACATTATGCAGTGGATATTGTAGTTGCACGGAATGCCCCGGTAAAATCGGTAGCAGACGGAAGGGTGATCCTGGCCGAATGGACTGCAGAAACCGGTTATGTGATGATAATAGAACATAGCTACGGCCTACTTTCTGCCTATAAGCATAATGCTTCATTGACCAAATCCCAGGGCGATATGGTAAGAGCGGGAGAGGTGATAGCTACTGTTGGCTCTACCGGCGAACTAACCACGGGTCCGCATCTTCATTTTGAACTATGGAACGAAGGCAATCCTGTAGATCCTTCTGAATATATTGATTTCAACTAGTGTATGTCTATAAAGTCTTTTGCAGCTAAAATATTTGCAGCCTACATCAGAAAAAAAATTGACAAATGGGCCGATGATCCTCATAGAACCCAGGAAAAGATCTTTAAGCAACTTATTGAAAAGGCAAGGCATACTCAATTTGGCCGTGATCATAATTTTGAGAATATCAAATCCCATTCAGATTTTGTAAGGAATGTGCCGGTTAGGGATTATGAAGAACTCCGGAATTATATAGATAAAATGGTTGCCGGGGAAGAGGATGTTCTCTGGCCGGGAAAACCTTTGTATTACGCAAAGACTTCCGGAACAACCAGCGGGGCTAAGTATATTCCACTTACCAGAGAGTCCATGCCTACTCATATCAATGCCGCAAGAAATGCGATTTTGTGTTATATAAATGATACCGGCAACTCCAGGTTTGTTGATGGTAAAATGATCTTTCTTCAGGGAAGCCCTGAACTTACTGAGAAAAACGGAGTGAAGCTTGGAAGGCTATCAGGCATTGCTGCTCATTATGTCCCTGGCTATTTACAGCGGAACAGGATGCCTGCCTGGGAAACTAACTGTATTGAAGACTGGGAATCCAAGGTAGATGCGATTGTAGAAGAAACCCTGAGGGAAGACATGTCGGTTATAAGCGGGATTCCTTCCTGGGTGCAGATGTACTTTGAAAGACTTATAGATAGGACCGGGAAAAAGGTAGGAGAGATCTTTCCGAATTTCGAACTGTTTATATACGGGGGAGTAAATTATGAACCTTACCGATCAAAATTTGAAAAGCTGATAGGAAGAAAGGTCGACAGTATTGAATTATATCCGGCTTCCGAAGGCTTCTTTGCATTCCAGGATAAACAGGAAGAAAAAGGAATGCTGCTTCAGCTGGATTCGGGAATGTTCTATGAATTCATAAAAGCAGATGAATTCTATGATGATAACCCGCAAAGATTATTACTTAAGGATGTAAAGGAAGGCGTGAATTATGTAATGATTGTATCTTCCACAGCCGGCCTATGGGCTTATAATATTGGAGATACAGTTCAATTCACATCGCTGAAGCCCTACAGGCTAATGGTGTCTGGCAGGATCAAACATTTTATCTCAGCTTTTGGAGAACATGTGATAGCAAAGGAAGTAGAGGAAGCTATGCAGGAGGCTGTGCTGAAAACCCGTGCAGCCATTAGTGAATTCACTGTGGCTCCTCAGATAAATCCAGATGGGGAAGAACTTCCTTATCACGAATGGTTCGTTGAATTTGAGCGCGAACCGGAAGATTTGAATAAATTTGCTGATATAGTCGATAAATCTCTGCAAAGACAGAATTCCTATTATTTCGATTTAATAGAGGGCCATATTCTCCAGCGATTAAAGATCACTAAGGTACCGCGGAATGCATTTCAGGAGTATATGAAGTCCATTGGTAAACTTGGAGGGCAGAATAAGCTTCCAAGGCTATCAAATGACCGCAAAATTGCCGATAAATTATACGAGATTATTTAAAAAACTACTATGTCTATATTGAATTTACAGGGGCGAACAAGGGCACAGGAAAGTTCAGGTGCCATTGAACGCATGTATATTACTATGAGGCATCTCTTTAACCGGGGCTTTTATAAACCTATGGGAGTTTCCGGAGAAACCTTGAGGGAGTCACTTTTTACCCTTAGGCCAGAGATCTATGGTTCTATCGCAGATGATAAGGCTGAACTTGAAGGATTGCTCTATGTAATTGATCGATTACCCAAGGGTATAGAAGAATGCCGTTATATAAATCTAACCAGCGATGAAGGTTATGGAAATTCTCATTTCAAACCCATTGTGCCTCCAAAAAGAAGGAGAAATTGCTATCGTATAGACGAGGAGCAGATGAATATTGAGATCACCCGGGGGCGATCTGAAATTTATGATATTCTTACTCATTTAACCTTTTTGTTTATTGAGTCCCACAAGATCATGAAGAGAGTAGTGATAGACGAAGATGGCAGTGTTAACCGTGACTGGGAGAAGCTTGAACTTGCGGCAAATCAGGAAGAATTAAGCCAGGCACAGCGGGAGGTGGCACTAACCCACACCGCAAGTATCCTGGGAAGAACCTTTCATGAACTAAGCCTTTTTTATCCGAAGTTTTCTACAACTGATAATCCCGACAGGTTTCTCAAACTTATCTGGTCTTTGGGAAAAATGGCTATTCAGGAAACCGTGAACAATAAAAAACGTATCATAACCTTTAGTCCTGTATTAAGGGAACGACTTGGGCATCACATTCACGGGGAGATCTGGGCAAACAATATCAAACGCAGACTTCTGGAGAATGACCTCATGCACAGGCCTCTCCATATTATCAGTGCCAATATGCACAGTGTTATGAATACCCTTTATACACCCTATGCCCTTAAAAATGAACTAAAAAAGAAAAAGCCGCTGAATATTTACGAGGAGCTTAGTGATAGCGGGAATGGGGCTTTAAGGAATAAGGTTACTAAAGCGGCCCTGGATAAAGGCATGTTTTTTATTGAAGATAAAAGCGGGACCAATATAGATGTTCAGGTCTTTGATACTTCTCAATTGGAGGCAGGTTTCAGCGATACTAATTTTAAGAATCTGAGTTCGGAAGAAAAACCTGTGATCATTGTGATGGATTATGCATTTGGAGAACAGGCCTATGAAACCATGGACGAACTTCTAAAGCCTTTTAATCATGAGGATAAGGAATTCAAGATGAATGTGAGATCCATTTCCATTATGGGGAAAGCCGGTATTCTTGAAGGTGGAAAAGGGGATATTATGATCCCCGATGCGCATCTTTTTGAAGGTACGGCAGATAATTACCCATTCAAAAATGAGTTGAAAAAATCAGATCTTGAAGGCCATGGGATCAATGTTGTGGATGGTGCGATGATCACGGTACTTGGAACCTCGCTTCAGAATAAGGATATCCTGAAGTTCTTCCATGAATCAACCTGGAATGTGTGCGGACTGGAGATGGAAGGCGCTCACTATCAAAAGGCCATTCAGGCGGCCTCCAGGTTAAGAGGAAGTATAGACGAGAACGTGAAGGTAAGATATGCTTACTATGCTTCAGATAATCCCCTGGAGACAGGCAGTACCCTGGCTTCTGGCGGGTTGGGAACCTCAGGAGTTAAACCAACATATCTTATTACAGAAAAGATCCTGGAGCAAATTTTTAATTCTTAAAATCAAAAAATGCAGGTAGAAGAAACACCCTTAAAAGACTGTTTTCTTATAAAACCTAAAATATTTGAGGATCATCGGGGGATCTTCCTTGAGACCTATCACCGCAAACGTTTTGCAGAACTAACGGGAATAGACGCTGAATTTGTTCAGGATAACCAGTCGGTTTCCAGTTATGGTGTGCTTCGCGGTATACATTATCAGAAAGGCGAATTCGCCCAGACCAAAATCGTAAGAGTTATATTCGGAAAAGTGCTGGACGTGGTAGTAGACCTGAGACCCGATTCTCCAACTTTCAGGAAGACCTATTCGGCTATTCTGGATGATGAAAACCTTCACCAGTTATATGTTCCAAAAGGTTTCGGGCATGGTTTTCTTACACTTTCAGAGAAGTCGGTCTTTTCATATAAATGTGATGATTATTATCGGCCGGGGTCAGAGGGAGGCATTATTTTCAATGATCCCGATCTTAATATTGACTGGAATTTTCCCGAAGAGAAGATGATCCTGTCTGAAAAGGACAGGAATTTACCAAACTTTAAAGAAGCGTTTCAATGAAAACTATTCTAGTGAGCGGAGCTAATGGCCAGTTAGGGCAGTGTTTTCAGAAGCAGGCCAAGAAATATCCGAATTATAAATTTTTATTCTGTTCTTCCAGGGAGCTGGATATATCCGATAAGGAAGGTCTTCATAGAATTTTCGAGGAACATAAGCCTGATTATTTCATCAATACGGCGGCTTATACCAATGTTGAACAGGCCGAGAAGGAGAAGGAAAAGGCTTTTCGGGTGAATGCCGAAGCTGCTGCTAATGTTGCGGAGATTTGTAATAAATATGATACGATCCTCTTCCATTTTTCAACAGATTATGTCTTTAACGGGAAAGCTTCAAAACCTTATCAGGAAAATGATGAGGTTGAACCCATTAATGTTTATGGAGCTTCAAAACTGAAAGGGGAAGGGAATATTCAGAAGATTCTTGATAAATATTTTATTTTCAGGACGTCCTGGCTTTATTCAGAATTCGGGCATAATTTTTTCAATACCATTCTGAGAAAGGCCGAAGAAAATGCTGAACTGAACATTACCACTTCCCAGCTGGGAACTCCCACAAATGCCAATGATCTGGCAGAATTTGTACTGAAAATAATCGACTCTTCTTCTGAAGAATACGGTCTTTATCATCTTAGTAATCTGGGAGAGGCTACCTGGTATGACTTTGCAGAAGAGATCCTGAATTATTCCCGAAAAATGGATCAGGTCACCCTGAACAAAACAGGATTTTTTAAGACCCTTGCTGAAAGGCCTGCTTACAGTGTGCTATCCAAGGAAAAGGCTCAAAAGAATTTTGGATTCAGAATTTTGGATTGGAAAGAGAGCCTTCACCATCTTATTGATCAAAAATGATTACTTTTTAAGCAATTAAACTCTTATGGCTAAAAGAATACTTATTACCGGGGCAGCCGGATTTTTAGGATCACACCTTTGTGACCGATTTATTAAGGAAGGCTTTGAGGTGATAGGCATGGATAACCTTATTACAGGGGATCTTAAGAACATAGAGCATCTTATTAGTAATGAGAAATTCGAATTTTACCATCATGATGTAACTAAATTTGTTCATGTGGCTGGTAAACTGGATTATATCCTTCATTTTGCCTCTCCCGCGAGTCCCATCGATTATCTTAAGATCCCCATTCAAACACTGAAAGTTGGATCCTTGGGAACCTTACACTGTCTGGGTCTTGCAAAGGAAAAAAAGGCCAGGATACTTATTGCATCAACTTCTGAAGTCTATGGTGATCCTCAGGTACATCCACAGAACGAGGAATATTATGGGAATGTCAACGCGATAGGCCCAAGGGGGGTATACGATGAAGCAAAAAGGTTTCAGGAATCAATTACGATGGCATATCACAGATTTCATGGACTGGAAACAAGAATTGCCAGGATCTTTAATACCTATGGTCCAAGAATGAGACTTAATGATGGTAGGGTGATCCCTGCATTTATAGGGCAGGCCTTAAGAGGTGAGGATCTTACGGTCTTTGGAGATGGTTCCCAAACCAGGTCTTTTTGTTATGTTGATGACCAGGTGGAAGGGATCTACAGGCTGCTTTTAAGTGATTATTCCGATCCTGTGAATATTGGAAATCCAGATGAGATTAGCATCCTTGATTTTGCAAAGGAGATCATTAAGCTCACGGGAACAGATCAGAAGATCGTGTTTAAGGAATTACCTCAGGATGACCCCATGCAAAGGCAGCCTGATATTTCACGCGCTAAAGAAGTACTTGGCTGGCAGCCGAAAGTTTCAAGGCAGGAAGGGATGAAGATCACGTATGACTATTTTAGAAATCTAAGTAAAGAGGAACTCAAAAAAAGAGAACATAAGGATTTCTCGAAACATATTAGAAGATAGTATGAAAGATTACGGACTTGTTTCAGTAATAATGCCGGCCTACAATTCAGAGGCCTTTATTTCTGAAGCGATCCGGTCTGTTATTGACCAGACCTATCCAAACTGGGAACTTTTTGTCATTGATGATGCCTCATCAGATTCTACATTAAAGATCATTCAGGACTATTCCGGGAAAGACAATCGCATTCATATTCTTAAGAATTCTTCCAATAAAGGCACGCATCAAACCCGCAATAAGGGAATTGAGGCTGCCACAGGCGATTTTATTGCTTTTCTTGATGCAGACGACCAATGGAAGCCTGAAAAGCTTCAAAAACAGCTAGAAATCATTTCCAGAGAAGATATAGCGGCCTGCTTTTCCAGTTATGATCTGATCTCTGAAAATGGAAGGCCACTTAACAAAAAGGTGGAAGCCTTACCAGTACTTACTTATGAAAAACTGTTAAAGGCTAATTATGTAGGCAACCTTACCGGGATCTATAACGTGAAGGTTTTGGGTAAGATCTATTGCCCTGAAATTAGAAAGCGACAGGATTGGGCGTTATGGTTAAAGGTTATTGAAGAGGGAGGGCCAATGGAAGGCATCAGGGATTCCCTTGCTATTTACAGGATACGCAAAAACTCTATTTCCAATAATAAGTTTGAGATGCTAAAATATAATTTCCTTGTATATAATCAGGTTCTGGGCTACGGATTTATAGACAGCTTCTGGAAAATGCTCGTTTTCCTGAATGAGCAGTTCTTTGTAAAGTCCAGGCAGGTCAAGGTTATTTCAGCAGCGAAGTAAATTGTTTTAGTTTTCCGCTGGGGCTTCTTTTCAGGATATCTTTTCTTTCAAATGTGATATCCAGATTTTTTCCCACATAGGTAGCTATTGCAGCCAGGATCTTATTCTTTTGTTCAGACGACAGTTCATTTTCACTTACATATTCAATTTTGAAGCTGGCAATTTCAGTTTGAATAATGACAAATTCCTTGATGTTACCACTATCCTCAATAATTGTTTTGGTGACATAGTAAAAGGTTAGTCCGGGAACCACCTTTCCATCGGGAAGTCTCGCGATATCATTGGTACGGCCTATCAGTTTTTCCAGTACAGGCCTTTTAAGCGTACTGTCTTTGGACAGGCACCCAATATCCCCGATATCATACCTTATCATGGGGTGTGCTTTGTTGAAAAGTGAAGTGATCACCACGCGGCCCTCTTCCCCGTATGGAAGTATATTATCATTCTCGTCCAGTATTTCCAGGTAAAGGTCTTCAGAATTCACGATCCAGTGATTGTTAGGATCCTCGAAGGCAATCAAGCCCACTTCGCTCGCTCCATATTCGTTGATCACCGGAACTCCCATAGAATTTTCTATAAGTTCTTTATCCTTTTCAAAAAGTCTTTCAGAGGTGACAATGCAGATCTTCAGGCTTGGACAAAGCTCTTTTAAAACGACTCCCTTGTCTTTCAGGAATCTGGCAAAAAGCACAATGGCGCTGGTATAACCATTGAGATAGTCGAAATTGGAGTTTTTAAAGCGTTTTAAAAAAGCTTCCATTTTCTTCTCGCTAAGATCGAAAATATTGAACCTGCGTCTCAGGCTTATCCTGTCTTTGAGCCTCTCCTGGATATTCCCGTAGAAATCCAGAGGTATCCCATAAAACCTGGCCTGAAGGGATTTGTTGAGATCTATATCATACCATTTATATCTGTCCTGGAATCCGGCCCAGCTTAGGGCATGTGCAAATCTATTCTTGGCAAAGATGAACGGATGACCGCTACTGCCTGAAGTTTTACCTATGTAGGCGGTTTTGGTATTATAGTTTGAGCTCAAACGATCCTTTAAGGGATGCTGAAGATTGGCCTTTTTCATGATTGGCACGTTCTTCCAGTCATCAAAACCTTCCCAGTTAAAGAATTCCCTGTAAAAGGAATTATGCTGAATGTGATAATCGATAATAGAATTTCTTCGTTTCCGCTGGTATTCAGCATAACCCTCTTCCGGGATCGCCTGGATCATTTCCAGGGTTTTTTGCGCCCTTTTAATGGGAAATTTATTGAGTTGTAGCGAAAGTTTAAACCAATCCAAGGGGTATAGAGCTTTTTTAACGAATTTATTGGTGCTTCAATTTACAAACAATTATTTTTGAGGCAATAATTAAAATTCGATGCAGATGAATATCCTTATTCTGGGCTCCGGTGGCCGTGAACATACCTTTGCTTATATGATCGCTCAAAGTCCTAAATGTGAAAAGCTTTTTGTTGCTCCGGGAAATGCAGGTACCTCAGAAATTGCTGAAAACCTTGAGATTAACCCGATAGATTTTACCGCTGTGGCAAACACCGCTTTGGAGAAGGATATAAACATGATAGTGGTAGGTCCTGAAGATCCTTTGGTGAAAGGAATTGTGGACTATTTCAAAAATGATGAAAGACTCAGGGATATTCAGATCATAGGCCCGTCGGGCAGGGGAGCGCTTCTGGAAGGGAGCAAGGAAAGAGCTAAAGAATTCATGGCTATGTATGATATCCCCACAGCTGCTTATGAAAGCTTTAGTCTTGAAAGCCTGGGAGCCGGGAAGAAGTTCCTTGAAACCCTTAACCCGCCGTATGTACTTAAAGCCGATGGTCTTGCTGCCGGAAAAGGTGTTTTGATCATCGAAGATCTTGAGGAAGCTAAGAAAGAACTTGAAAATATGCTTTCAGGAAAATTCGGTGCGGCAAGTAAAAAGGTGGTCATCGAAGAATTCCTGGACGGTATCGAACTAAGCGTATTTGTGCTTACCGATGGGAAAAATTATAAGATACTTCCAACTGCCAAAGATTACAAGCGGATTGGAGAAGGGGATACCGGATTGAATACCGGTGGAATGGGTGCTGTCTCTCCGGTTCCGTTTGCCGATGAAAATTTAATGAATAAGATCGAAGAGCGAATCGTAAAACCAACGGTAAATGGGCTTCAACAGGAGGAAATAGATTATAAAGGCTTTATTTTTATTGGACTCATAAAGGTTGATGGCGAGCCTTATGTTATAGAATACAACGTGAGAATGGGTGATCCCGAGACAGAAGTGGTACTGCCAAGGATAAAAACCGATCTTGTTGAGTTACTCCAGAAGACCTGGGAGAGCAAACTGGATAAGATAGAACTTGAACTGGATGAGAGGGCTGCTACGACAGTGATGCTGGTTTCTGGAGGCTATCCCGAATCTTACGAAAAAGGAAAAATAATAAAAGGTTTAAAAGAAATCGATGATTCTATCGTTTTCCATGCAGGAACAAAACTGAAAGACGGTAATATTGTTACAAATGGGGGAAGAGTGATAGCACTCACTTCCTTTGGAGAAGATTACAAAAAGGCACTAAAAAAATCTTATCAAAGTGCAGGAAAACTGCAATTTGATAAGATGTATTTTAGAAAAGATATAGGTTTTGATTTATCCTAAGAAAGAATGAGAAGTAGATTCTCTGTTCTCTTCATTTCTATCGTTGAATTTCTGTAATTGCTTCATCCAGTAGAAGAAAGCTAGAAGACCAACGATAAGGAAGATCCAGTTAAGGATATTTGCAAGAAACCAGGAATCCAGTTCAAGTTCTCTTAAAGCATCAAGAGGATAAAAAAGTATGTTTTCAAAAAGCCAGGCTATTCCCTCAAAAAATTCTTTCATTGTTTGAACTTTGTTTGTGAGTACAAAAATATAAAAAACGCCAATGCTAACAAGCTTTTTTAGCAAATCCAAACCTTTAAACCTTTCGGTGATCGTTCTGCTGATATGTGGATTCTATATTGGAGTTAACTTCACTCACTGGGAAAATGGCTTTGGCTGGGGCGAATTCTTTGAAAAACTGGTAGTTCTTTTTGTCCTTATCCTAAACTTACTGGTGCTTAATTTTATTGCTAAAAAGAATGAATTAACAAAGGGGAGTGCTTATAAAACACTCTTATTCGCTGTTTTTGCAATATCATTTTTCAGCCTTTTGCGTAACGAATCGGTAATTATAGCAAACCTGTGTATACTTTTTGCCCTGAGAAGAATCATAAGTTTAAGGTCGCATAAGTTCATTCAGAAAAAGATATTCGACGCTACTTTCTGGATAAGCATTGCCACTTTATATCATTTTTGGTCTGGTCTTTTCTTTGCTATAGTATTTTTCGCGATTCTGAATTTTGCATCGTCTTTCAGGAACTGGCTTGTACCTATAGTCGCATTTTCGGCAGTAGCCTCCCTTACAATTTGTTTTCACCTGCTGGCCTATGATAAGTTCTATACATTTTCAGACTGGTTTCAGGCAAGTAACTTCGATTTCTCTCAATATGGTGAACTAAAGATTTTGGTCCCGTTAAGCATAACTCTTGGATTGTTGCTATGGACACTTTTCCAGTATTTTGGAGCGATCCAGAAGGCCAGTATCACCAGGCGCCCAATTTTGAGTATGATATTATTCAGTCTTGCTGTTGCGATGGCTGTCGCGGTATTTTCCCCTACCAAAAACGGGAGTGAACTTATTTTCTTTTTTGTTCCTCTAAGTATAATCGCATCAAATTATTTCGATAGTAAAAAAGACAGGATTTTCAAGGAAATCATTCTGGTTACACTTATTCTGATGCCGTTCATAGTTGCCTTTTTCGTTTAAAAGCTAAGGTTTGCCAATACTTTCAGCGCCTACTCTTCCTAAAAATAATATCTTTGTATTCGCTATAAAATTGCTGGAAAAGTTCCAGGATGATTTATAAAAACAGAGAAATAATAGAGAATGTTTTCAGATAAAGCCAATACAATTTTCAGGGAAGTCATAGAAAAATATCACGAAAAAGATAGTGTAGACCAGGAATTCATAAATCCTTACGATGCAGATAAGAATCTTCTGGAGCACCTATTGTACAGGAAGTGCTGGATAGATACAGTTCAATGGCACTATGAGGATATTATAAGGGATCAGAATATAGATCCTGTAGCTGCCCTGAAGTTGAAAAGGCAGATTGATGCTTCTAACCAGGACCGTACCGATACTGTTGAATACATAGACAGTTATTTCCTTGAAAAATATAAGGAAGTGAAGCCCAAACCAGGTGCTAAAATCAATTCCGAAAGTCCTGCCTGGGCTATAGACAGGCTATCAATTCTGGCCCTTAAGATCTATCATATGAACGAAGAAGCGAATCGGGAGGATGCTTCACAGGAACATCAGATGAAATGTAAAGCAAAATTGGATGTATTACTCGAGCAACGGGTAGATCTTTCTACAGCTATAGACCAGTTGCTGGAAGATATTTCCAATGGGGATAAGTATATGAAGGTCTATAAGCAAATGAAGATGTATAATGACGAAGAGCTAAACCCTGTACTTCGCGGTAATAAGTAGATGAATATGGACGGCTCTGGAAATTCCTTAGCTCAAAAAAGTGGGAAGGGGGCGCATATCCTTGTGATCCGTCTTTCGGCCATGGGAGACGTTGCGATGATGGTTCCCGTACTTAGCGTGCTTGTTCATACCTATCCTAATATTACGGTGACAGTTCTAACCCGGGGCTTTTTTACACCGCTATTCAGTCACTTACCAAATGTTCGGATCTATGAGGCAGATGTCAAAGGTGTCCATAGCGGAGTAATGGGACTTGGTACACTAGCAAAGGAACTCAGGGACGAGGAGATAGATATGGTGGCCGATCTTCATGATGTTCTGCGCAGCAATATTCTTAAATCGGTCTTTTATTTATACGGGATTCCCTGTAAGCAGATAGATAAAGGGAGATCTGAAAAGAAGGCCCTTACAAGGGAAAACAACAAAGAATTCAAACAACTTAAATCCACGCATCAGCGTTATGCCGATGTTTTTAAGGAACTTGGCTATCCTTTAAACCTCTCCGATTACATACCACCTCAAAAAAGGAAATTAATCCCCAAGATTTATGATGTTATAGGGAAAGACTCTCGAAAATGGCTGGGAATAGCACCCTTTGCACAACATAATTCCAAGTGCTATCCTGAAGACCTGATGGAAAAGCTAATCAATGAGCTTGATCGCAGAGGAAATGTGAGGCTTATCCTTTTTGGAGGCGGGGATGACGAAAGGAAGCAACTGGAAATATGGGAGAAAAAATACTATAATTGCGTTAGCGTAGTTGACAAGTTGAGATTTGCTGAAGAGCTAAGTCTTATTTCGAATCTCGACGCGATGCTTTCAATGGACAGCGGGAATGCGCATCTGGCAGCAATTTACGGAGTCCCCGTGATAAGCCTTTGGGGGGTGACTCATCCATTTACTGGTTTCAAGGCCTTTAATCAGCCTATGGAGAACTGCCTCCTGCCAGATCTGGATCGCTATCCAAAGATACCTACCTCGGTGTATGGAAATAAAGTTCCGGAGGGCTACGAAGATGTGATGCGTAGCATTCCCCCGGAATTGGTATTGTTAAAAATCAATGAGATACTGAATTACTGATCTGTAAATTACAGGTCGTCAAAGTCCAGCTTTAGAGTGGGCGTAGTAGGATGCGCCTGACAGGTTAGAATAAAGCCTTCTTCAATTTCATCCTCGGTAAGGATCTGATTCTTGCTCATCTCGGCTTTACCTTCAGTAATACGAGCCATACAACTGCTGCATATTCCTCCCTGGCATGAAAACGGAACATCAATATCATGATCCAGCGCTTCATCCAGAACAGCCTTTTTACGATCCATTGAAAAGCTATACTCTTCATCATCAACCAGAATAGTTACCAGGGTTTCCCCCTCTGTGTCTCCTTCAATTTCCTTTTCTTCTTCTGAATTGGTGAAAAGTTCAAATAAGATCTGATCATCCTTAACGCCATTTTCATTAAGCACTTCAGATACATGTTTGATCATTGGTTCAGGGCCACAGAGATAGAACCTATCGAAAGGATGGTCCTGGAATTTGTTTTTAAGAACATAATTGACCGTGCTGGTCTCTATTCTCCCAAAATGGGCATTTTCCTCTTTTGTCCTGCTGTAAACAAATTCAATGAATAACCTGTGAGGAAATTCTGACTGGAGCTTCAGAAGCTCTTTGAAGAAAATGGTATCGTCTATTGATTTATTTCCGTAAGTAAGTACAAATTTGCTATGTGGCTCGTCTCTTAATACGCTTTTAATGATGGAGAGGATTGGAGTAATACCACTCCCCGCTGCGAATGCAGCATAATTCTTTCTTCCTGCTCCCGGCTTAAAGGTAAATTTACCTTCAGGCGGATGCACCTCAAGGATATCTCCTGCAACCAATTTATTATTGGCGATCACTGAAAATCTCCCGCCTTCAACTTCTTTTACGGTTACCTTGAACTCATCAGAATTAGGTGCTGAACACAGTGAGTATGCCCTTCTGATTTCTTCGCCATCTGCTTCTGTCTTTATCGTGATGTATTGTCCGGCAGAGAAATTGAATTCTTCCTTTAAATTTTCCGGAATTTCAAAAGATAAACTTACCGCCTGAGATGTTTCGCGAATTATTTCCTTTATTTTTAGCGGATAAAACTTATTCATTACTTTTTATTTGTGCGCAAAAATACAAAGTATGAAGATTTTATAATCGTAACATTCCTTTAAATTTCTATACTTATAGAAATAAAGCATGGTTTTATGTTTAGCAAATTCATTTGGTTAGAGTGGAAAGCTTTTTTCAGATCGGCCAGTTTTGGAAAGAGCCTGGGGCTTAAGATCCTTATGGCCTTTCTTGCACTTTATTTTTCTGCGATGTTCCTTTTCTTCGGGATTGCGCTGTATCCCTTGATTAAAGAAATTGATCCTGCCGCAGATCCCTTACAATTGGTGAACAGGTTCGCACTGGTTTATTTTTGCTTTGAACTCATCTTCCGGTTCATGCTTCAAACCCTGCCAGTTATAGATATTAAGCCTCTAATGATACTTCCTGTAAAAAAAAGGAAGGTCGTGAATTTCGTCCTGTTAAAATCTCTTTATTCCTTTTATAATATACTTCCGCTATTTCTAGTAATACCTTTTTCAATCTTTTGTATTATTAAAGGTGATTACGGCACTTTCAATATGCTGGGTTGGATAATAGGAGTATATGCCATCACTTTAAGCGTTAATTATTTCAATTTCATTATAAAAAAGCGTTTCACAGAAAACCTAAAGGCACTTATTCCTCTGGTCGTTATCGGGATTACTTTAGCCTTACTGGATTATCTGGAGATTTTCCAGATCAGTGTTTACTTTGGGAAGCTTCTGGAATTTCTTGTGCAGAATCCTTACCTGGCCATAGTTCCTGTAGCCATTCTCCTGTTGCTCTATAAATGGAACCAGCTTAACCTTCAGGGCAAATTTTACCTGGATGCTCATTTAAAGGGAAAGAGCAGGGAAGCCAATACCAGGGAATTCGGCTGGACAAGGAAATTTGGAAGTATCGCACCCTTTCTCCAGCAGGATCTGAAACTAATATGGAGAAATAAAAGACCAAAAACCACCATTTATCTGTCCCTGTTATTCCTGGCCTATGGCCTAATTTTTTATCCAAATGACAGCTACCAGGAAATGCCCGCATTTTTCGTTTTTGTCGGGATTTTTATCACCGGGATATTTATGATCAATTTTGGACAATTCGTTCCTTCCTGGGATGCCTCTTATTATCCCATGATCATGGCCCAGAATATTTCAATGCGGCAGTACCTGGCATCCAAAATGGGATTAATAAGCTTTAGTGTGGTGGTTCTTGCAATCTTATCTACACCTTATGTTTATTTTGGGTGGAATATTCTATTACTTAATATTGCCTGTGCGTTATATAATATGGGCGTGAATATACCAATCCTGCTTTATGCAGGTTCTTTTAATAAGAAGCGAATAGATCTGGATAAAAGTCCGTTTATGAATTACCAGGGCACCGGGGCTTCCCAATGGCTGGTGGGGCTTCCCTTATTACTGATCCCGATATTTTTTTTCTGGATCATTAATAAATTCATAAACTATGAAATTGCCATTGGGTTTCTGGCCGGCCTTGGAATAATTGGATTAATAATTCGGCCCGTATTATTAACATTTCTGGAACAGAGATACCGTCAGAGAAAGTATGTGATGATTCAGGGTTTCAAACAAAAAGGAGAATAAAAATATAATAATGATAACTGCAACCAATCTTACAAAAGTATATAATGGTACCAAGGTGCTTAATATTGAGCATTTGGATATACCTTCAGGACAGAATTTTGGCCTTGTAGGAAATAACGGGGCGGGCAAGACAACTTTTTTCAGTCTGTTGCTGGACCTTATTCAGCCAACAACGGGAAATATATTTAATAAAGATATAACGGTAAGTGAAAGCGAAGAATGGAAGCCATTTACTTCTTCCTTCATCGATGAAAGTTTCCTTATTGGATATCTTACTCCTGAAGAGTACTTTTACTTTATAGGTGAACTAAGGAACAGGAACAAGGCTGATATTGATTCTTTTCTCAGGCAGTTTGAGGACCTGTTCAACGGTGAGATTATTGGCCGAAAAAAATACCTGCGGGACCTTTCTAAAGGAAACCAGAAAAAGGTAGGGATTGTTGGCGCTCTTATTGGCGACCCGGAAGTGGTGATCCTGGATGAGCCTTTTGCGAATCTTGATCCTACCACCCAGATAAGATTGAAGAAACTCCTTAAGGAGCTTTCCAAAACTGCCGGAACAACGGTGCTTATCTCAAGTCATGACCTTATTCATGTCACCGAGGTATGTGAACGTATCGTGGTACTCGATAAAGGATATATAGTAAAGGATATCGAGACTTCAGAGGCTACCCTTGCTGAACTGGAAGAATATTTTTCAGGAGAAATTGCTGAAAGCTAAAGCTTCCTCATATTGGACTTTGCAAAAAGAAGTTTACTTTTACATACTAAACCAGCAGTATCAAAGTTATTCATGATACCCATAAACGGTTCATTTTGAATACGATTACCCGTTTAATCCTTTTTTTGTTACTTTCTGCAGCGATTCTTAGTTGTTCACGAAAGAAGAATTCCTTTATCAACAGGAACTATCATGCCGTTACGGCTGAATATAATACCCTGTATAACGGGCACCTGGCACTGGAGCAGGGAAGGGAAGAGATCAATCAGAATTATGCTGATAATTACTGGGATATCCTCCCTGTGGAACGTCTGGATGTGGATGACAAGATCCTGCTGCCAGACAGTGTGAGAAATCAGAATTTCGGAAGAGCTGAAGAAAAGGCAGTAAAAGCCATTCAGAAACATTCCATGCAGATTGGAGGCAAGGAAAGAAATCCGCAGATGGATGAAGCTTATCTGCTTCTTGGGAAAGCAAGATATTTCGACCAGCGCTTCATTCCGGCCCTAGATGCGTTCAATTATATACTTTACCGGTACCCCGCAAGCGACAATATAACTCATGCCCGAATCTGGAGGGAAAAGACCAATATAAGACTGGGCAATGAAAAGCTTGCGATCAAGAACCTTAAGAAGATACTTGATTCAGACCGTCTGGACGATCAGGATATGGCCGATGCGAGCGCCAGCCTGGCACAGGCCTATATCAATCTCAACCAGTTAGACAGTGCCGTGGCACCTCTTTATAACGCTGCTGATTTTACCGATAAAAATGCAGAAAAGGGACGGTACTTCTATATCCTGGGGCAGTTGCATAACCGGCTTGGAGAAACAGCAACTGCGAATGCGGCTTTCGATGAGGTGATAGAGCTTAACAGAAAATCGCCCCGTATTTATTATGTGAATGCATATGTTCAGAAGGCCAGGAACTTTGATTTTAATTCAGGAAATGAGGAATACCTGCTGGAGTTGCTTACCGAGCTGGAAAAGGATCGTGAGAACCGGCCTTATCTTGATAAGATATATTTTCAGTTAGGGGAATATTACACCAGGCTGGATTCAACAGATAAAGCTGTTGAATATTACAATAAATCGCTGAGGTCACCTTCCAGTGATATCTACCTTAAGTCCATTAATTACGAGATCCTGGCCAATATCAGTTTTGACAGGGCCAATTATCAGGATGCCGGGAAATATTTTGACAGTACGCTCACCTATATGTCACCGGAGTTGCTGGAGTTCAGAACCATAAAGAAAAAGCGTGAGAACCTGGAAGACGTGATAAAGTATGAGAATATGGCCGAGGAGACCGATAGCATACTTTATCTGGCCTCACTTTCAGAAGATGAACAGATAGCCTATTTCACAGATTATACTGATAAGCTGAAAGCCAAAGCTATTAAAGAAATGGAAGCGGGC
>JAWWBH010000014.1:0-24713 GCA_033721075.1 Christiangramia sp. | reverse complement strand
ACCTGGGATATCTTTTCTGCGACATCCATTCCTGAAATCACCCTTCCAAAAACCGTATGATCGTTATTTAGGTGAGGCGTACCTCCTTTATCCATTACTATAAAGAACTCGAAAGGAGATGAAGCCTTGCTCACATTTTGTTCTGCATACTTCGCTGCTGAAAATGCCCCGTAGGTATGTTTGTGACCGGCATCAAATTCACTTGGAATAAGATAATTTCCCACATCACCACGATTGCTTGCGGTAGTCTGGTTATCGGCATTCCCGCCCTGGATAACGAAACCTGGTGCCACCCTGTGAAAGAAGGTATCATTAAAATAATCGTTCTTTACAAGCATGATGAAATTAGCTCTGTGAAGAGGGGTGTCCCGGTATAATTGAACATCTATGTTACCGAATTTGGTTTTGATCCTCACCCTGGTCTCGGGATTCTTCTTTCCATATTCGGTAAGGGTTGGTATAAGCTCTTCCTGGGCAATTGGGAACATAGGATTTTGTTCTATTTTACTTTCCCTGTTTTCTTCAGCGAGCTCTCTTTTTCTTAATTCAAATATACTATCCCTGGCACGTTGTATGGAGTCCTGTTTCTTTTGTGCTTTCAGTTCTTCAGGAGTCAGGGTATTGTCGTCTTTCGAGGAAGATTCCTTATCTTCACAACTTGCAAAAATTAGAACAAAGGCAATTGCTATAAAAGAAAGCTTTCTAAACATGGAATTCGAAATTTTTAAAAACAGGATTTCAAAGTTAAAAAAAATGCCGCTTCCCGGAGAGGAGGCGCATAGAAAACTAGCGCCGCTAATTAGGATAAATGAACTTGCTGAGATCAATATAGCAGAAAGAAACCCGCAGGAAGCCGGAGTTATGGCTGTATTTTACCCCGATGAGGAAGCACTCACAAGGCTTGTGCTTATTTTGAGAAAAGCATATAAAGGCGTGCATTCCAATCAGATAGGCTTTCCCGGAGGCAGGGTGGAAGAGACAGACAGGGATCTGCAGGATACTGCGTTAAGGGAGACCGAGGAAGAGGTTGGGATCCCACAGAATGACATTCTGGTAGTTAAAAAGCTTTCAAGGCTATATATCCCACCTTCAAATTTCTGGGTTCAGCCTTATTTGGGGATCGTGGAAAGTACTCCGGTCATGATACCACAGGAATCGGAAGTAGAAGAAATTCTTGAAGTAAAACTTAGCGATTTTTTAGACGACAGGAATATTATTTCTCAAAAGCTTAGTACCTCATATGCTAAAAATATTGAAGTTCCCGCATATAAGCTTAACGGGTATATCGTTTGGGGAGCAACAGGAATGATGCTAAGTGAGATAAGAGAATTGCTTTTGAAAATTTAGTGGACAACTAAATTAGTATATTTGCCGGCGGTTCTGTATTTGGGCTATACTGGCAAAAAAACCAATAATAAATGGGATTATTCAAGAAGAATCCGTTCGGACATTATTTGATTCTTAAGAAGTGGCTTATTCGCATATTCGGTGTATTATCACATCGCCGTTACCGTGGTTTTAATGAACTTCAGATAGAAGGTTCTGAGATCATCAAGAATCTTCCTGATACTAATGTTCTTTTTGTATCTAACCATCAAACCTATTTTGCCGATGTAACTGCCATGTTCCATGTATTCAATGCCAGCCTTAGCGGGAGGGTGGATAGTATAAGGAATGTTGGTTACCTGTGGCAGCCCAAATTAAACATCTATTATGTAGCGGCTAAGGAAACCATGAGGGCTGGATTACTAACCAGGATCATGGCCTATGCAGGAGCCATTACGGTAGAACGAACCTGGCGCGCTAAGGGCAAGGAAGTAAAGCGTGAGGTAAACCCTAACGATACCGAAAATATCGGGAAAGCCCTGAGGGATGGCTGGGTGATCACTTTTCCCCAGGGAACCACCAAACCTTTTAAACCAATTCGGAAAGGCACAGCTTATATCATCAAGCAACACAAGCCGATAGTGATCCCAATAGTAATTGATGGTTTTAGAAGGTCTTTTGACAGAAAAGGTCTAAGGATCAAGAAAAGAGGGATCCTACAGTCTTTCCAAATAAAGGAGCCTCTCGAGATAGATTATGAAAATGAAACGGTAGAGGAGATCGTGGAAAAGCTTGAGTATGCCATAGAACAACATCCATCCTTCCTGAAAGTTATTCCGGCAGAAGAGATAGAAGTCATGGAGGAACTAAATGAAAAAAGACGCTGGAGTTATAAAGAGCCGGAATCCTGAATAATGAATATTTCCTTTTGGAAATCCAGCCTTCTACATTTCAAGTCTCTTCAATTCCCTGTAATTCTTATTAAGCCTTCGCAATAAAATTCCATAGATAAGCCTGTAGATAAGCCATATTATTCCCAGGAAGATTCCTAATACAAGAATAATAGCACCAATAAACAACATCCATTGCAAGGTATCAAAATGCATATCGGTGGCGCCCGGTTCCATAGTACGTACGTGATTCCTCATAATCAAGTATAATCCAGCAAGGAATGTAATTCCGCTTGAAATAAGAACGAAAGCGATATAATATTTTACGGTTTTACGAGTCCTGAGTATGCTTTTCATAAGTCGCGAAGCGCTGTCTGTGGTAGAGATCCGTCTGTAATTATTATAGAATTTATAGATAAAATAGAAGGTGATAGAATAGCTTACTATATATGCGATTATTGTGAATTCTGTAAGATCAAACTCTGCCATTCTAGCCCAGTAATCGTCATCGGCCAGTACAATATTGAGAACTGTTCCCAGTAAAAACTCAAGAATACTAATGATGAAGATCCATTTCACGATAGAATGGGATCTTTTCCATATCATCTTATAAATTTCATCATAGGTTAGATGAGGCAGGTTTTTCTCCTGCTTTTTCCAATCCTTTTTTAACAGATCTAAATCATCCATAGTTTATCAAGGATTAATAATATTCTTTAACTTGGTTTTCACCCTGTTCATTTTCACTCTTGCATTAACTTCGGTGATCCCCAGGGTGTCTGAGATCTCCGCGTAATTCTTGTCTTCCAGATAAAGGAATACCAGGGCCTTATCAATATCATTCAGCTGTTTAATAGCATCGTACATCAGTTTAAGGTGCTGTTCAGCTTCATTATCATACTCTTCAGCCTTAATCTTAAAATGTACATTATCGTAATCCTGTGTCTTTAAACTTCTTTTTTTCTTTCTGTAAAGGGTAATTGCCGTGTTAAGTGCTACCCGATACATCCAGGTACTGAATTTTGAATCACCCCTGAATTTGGGATAGGCCTTCCAAAGCTGTATCGTAATTTCCTGGAAAAGATCATTATGAGATTCCTGGTCATTGGTATAGATACGGCATATCTTGTGAGCAATATTCTGGTGTTTTTCCAGGTTCTTTACAAACTGATGTTCTAATTCCTTGTCCACGAAACTTTGGTTAGCATTAATAGGTAGCCAATCTGACCGCTATGTTACAAAAAACTTTAATTTAAAGTTAATCCATCCTTTGTTCTTTACATAAATCTTAAATTTGGGTAAAACCAGCCGAGACTATGAATATCCCAAGAACCGACTTACCTAGAGTAGTAATTATTGGAGGTGGTTTCGCCGGAATGGCACTCGCCCGCAAGATCCTTAAGGAAGATATGCAAATGGTGATGCTGGACCGTCATAACTATCATACTTTCCAGCCTTTGCTTTACCAGGTGTCCACTTCGGGACTTGAGCCCGATTCCATAGCTTACCCGCTAAGAAAGGTCACCAGGGACGATCCTAAATGTTTTTTCCGGCTTGCCGAGGTCACCTCGATTTCAGCCGAATCGAATACCATTCATACTAATATTGGAGACCTGGTTTATGACTATCTCGTAATCGCCACTGGCTCCAAAACGAATTTTTTCGGTAATCAAAGCATTGAGAAACACGGGATGTGGATGAAAACAGTTCCACAGGCACTCAATATAAGAAGCCTTATCCTTGAAAATCTTGAACAGGCTACCATTACAGAGGATCCAGAAAAGAGAAAGGCTCTATTGAATTTTGTGCTCGTGGGAGCTGGCCCTACAGGGGTGGAATTAAGCGGAGCCATCGCAGAGTTGAGAAATCATATTGTGCCAAAAGATTATCCCGATGTGGATCCTAACGAAATGAATATTCATTTACTGGAAGGACTGGATAGGGTGTTACCTCCTATGAGTGAGCATGCCTCAAAAAAAGCGCATAAATTTTTAGAGGAACTGGGAGTGAAGATCCATCTTAATACAATGGTGGAAAGTTATGATGGTCACCTGGTTAAGACTAATACCGATCTCGCGATAAAAACTGAAACCTTTATCTGGTCTGCCGGCGTGAAGGGAGCACCCGTGGCTGGATTGAATGCCTCGGCCCTGGTAGAAAAGGCAGGCAGGTACGAAGTGAATGCTTTTAATCAGGTGGAGGGCTATGAGAACATTTTCGCGATAGGAGACATTGCCCTGATGAAGACTGAAAAATTCCCCAAAGGGCATCCTATGGTGGCACAACCTGCAATTCAACAGGGGAAACATTTAGCGAAAAATATCAAACACCTCATAAGAGGTGAAAAACTGGAGCCTTTTGAATATTATGATAAGGGAACCATGGCTACGGTTGGTAGAAACCGTGCTGTGGTAGATCTTGGAAAATGGAAATTCTCCGGCTTTTTTGCATGGTTCGTATGGATGTTTGTACACCTGTGGTTCCTTGTAGGCTTCAGAAACCGTACAGTGACTTTTTTTAACTGGATTTACAATTATATTAATTATGACAAGGCTGCAAGGCTTATAATAAGGCCTTTTAAAGGCAAGGAGGAAACCATGACGATGGATAGCGATAAGGTTTAAAAAATAAGGCTGCCAACTGGCAGCCTATTTACTTTACCTGGTTTCCCGTATCTCTTTGTTATAACTGGAAGCAAGATCGGTCTTTTGCTTTTCAGTCAGGGCTTTTCCTGCCATTTGAAACACTTCATGCTCTTCTTCATCTAAATGGTGTATCAACTGGTGCTCCAGGTCTTTAGCGATCTTCAGCCAGTTTGAGGCGTCCATTTCAGTATCTTCCAGCTGTTCTACCAGTTCATCCATCTCATGATGTTCTGCTACACTATGCCTGGCTTTTTCCTGTGTGAGGTCTTTTTCCATAAGCGGAACATAGAAGTGACGTTCCTCTGCATCTTCATGAATTTTCAGTTCGTGTTTAAGCCTGTCAAATATCTTTTTTCTTTCTTCAGTCTTTCCTTCGGTCTTTATGAGTTTGTCAATCAGATCCCTCTGGATTTCATGTTCCTGTCTTAAGGCTTCGAATATGGTCATTATTTAATTTTTTTGGATTTGAATTCAAGTTATTCATTTTAATGTTAAGGATTATTTAATTTTCAGACTGAAAAGCCAAAATTGAGGTGGTCATTTCTTAAACAATTCCAGGACTGGAAATAGAGTTCAATAATTTTGAAGAATTTCAGCTTATGGTGAGTTGGGAACGGGTGAAAGAATTTAAATCCTGGCCAAATAATTGAAATTTTAATTGTTAAATTTTAGACTTTTAAAAACCGCACTTTGATTCTTTCCGTAAATCTATATACAGAACTTCAAATTTTTGTTTGAACAAATTTTTGGTCAAATTATGTCGATTTTGAGTTTTTGATTTTTTTGGTTGGTTAGATATTTGGAGAGTTCAAATTTCCTCCGGGAAACCTCTCCGGGTATTTACTAAGTAAGCCCCACGTTTTAGCGTGGGGCTTATCTTTTATACCTTTAGGTTCTTTTGTTTATGGTGCTGCAACAGCTCCAAGTACATAAAGCTGATCCATGGTTGGAGATTCACTACCTCCCTCAGGCTCGAGGGTTATCCCGAATGCTTCACTCTGGTTGGCATTCTCAAGGCTAAAGATTTTGTTCTCGTCACTTGTGAAATCATCCAGTAAGCCAATACTTGTTGGAGTAAGTGGTTCCAGTTTTAAAGACCATACCTGGTATACCTTTCCTCTTGGCGGCTCTGGAAGATCTTTGGCGTCTATATAAGCTTTGTTCTCTTTTTTGTTCCAGTAAACAGTGGCATATGCTTCTGGTGCCACATTCTGACCCTGTAATTGGATCCTGGAAACATCCTTGTCCCTTAGAACTGCCAGCAATTCACTGGTTTTCTCGGCATCATCCCTGGCATCGGCGATCTGCTGTTCCATTCTTGCTGTCCTTGCCTTTTCAGAATTAAGCTGCTCTCTAAGGTCATTATTTTCTCCTATCAAAAAGAATAAGCCAATAAACAGGACGAGACATGCTGCCCACCCAACGTAGGTTACCCATCTGGTCTTAGGTTCTCTTTTTATACTAATTACCTTCTTATCAGAAAGTTTTTCTCTGATACTGGCTAGAAGTGCTTCAGGTTTGTATGGTGCAGCCGTAGAAGCAAGCTGCTGTATGGCATTTTCAATTTCCTCAACTTCCTTACGGATCTCCGGATGTTCCTTCAATGCTTTACTAACTTCACGACTTTCCTCTTCAGGCAGAGCCCCGTATACGTATAGTTCCAGTATTCCAGACGATATGTATTCTTTTATATCCATTTCTTATTCAACTAGCATTTCCCGAAGTTTGTTAATACAGGCTCGGTTCTTGGTCTTTACCGTTCCCAGTGGCATCTCAAGTTCTTCGGCTGTTTCTTTTTGAGTAAAGCCCTTAAAGAATAAGAGGTCAATCAACTTCTTACAGACGGGTTTTAGAATATCTATATATTTTTTTATTCCAATCGCATCTGCTTTTGCTGAAAAATGAGACTTATTCTCTAAAATATCTACGAAATTATCTGCTGTAAGGTTTTTCTGCTTGTTCTTATGGCTTTTGGATCTTAGCTGATCTATAGAAGCATTTCGCGCTATATTGAGGATCCAGGTAAAGAACCTTCCTTTATCAGAGTTATATGAAGAGGAATTTTCCCATATTTTAAGAAATACATCCTGTAAAATTTCTTCCGCTATTTTCTCATCCTGGACTATACTGTAAATGATACCGTAAATACTTTCGGAATATAGCTCGTAGATTCTTTCAAATGCTCTCTGGTTACCGTTTTGTAGCTCCAGAATTAAACCGTCCTGCTGCATAGATTTTTATTGTGGAAATAAATATAGGCTTAAATGGCAAATAAAAAAAGCGGCTGCGAAGCCGCTTTTTTTTAAGAATAATAGATATCTTATTTCTGGATCACACCGCAACCAACACGAGTGCCTGCAGCACCGGAAGGCTGAGAAGTGTAATCATCTACACCATCGTGAACAATAACGGCTTTTCCAAGAAGGTCCTTTTTCTCATCGCCACATCCTATACACCATTCATCTGTGCTGAAATTCACAGTACCATTCCCATTAGCATCCACATCAAAGTTTCCTATATCACCTTTGTGGTATCCTTCAGCATTTCCCCATTCCCCATGAGGCTGGTCTGTCGGGTTCCAGTGACCACCTGCCGATTTACCGTCAGCTGCAGAACAATCACCTTTTTCATGGATATGAATGGCATGAGTGCCTTCAGAAAGTCCGCTAATAATAGCCGTCATGGAAACTTCACCGTCTTCTTCTGTAAAAACCACATTTCCGCTAAGCTTGGAATCACTAACCGCCTGAAGATCAACTTTTACTTTCTTTACTTCTTCTTTTTTGGTTTCCATATCAGAGGTCATTTCAGTCTCTGACATGTCATCCATTTCCTCATTTTCTTTGTTCTCATTCTTGCAGCCAAAAAGTATAATACTTGTGCAAAAAATGAGTGATAAACTAATTCGTTTCATAATGTCTCGATTGGTTTAATTTTTTAATTAATATTCTAAATTAAGCCTATTCACAGGTATCACCAAAGATTTAAGGATTGCTTAACAAAGCCTTACAAACGCTGGCTTAGTATTTAAGTGTTCTTTAACCTGGTGTTTATCAGGGCTTTTGAAGATAAGGTTCTGTGAACCGGACATTTGTCTGCGATCTCCAGAAGGCGTTCTTTTTGAGCAGCGTCCAGGTCCCCCTTAAGAATGATCTCCCTTTCAAAATGATCAATTCTTGCTGAGTCATTTTCGCAGTTCTCACAGTCATTGGAATGCTTTTTAGAATAACTTACATGGGTTTCCACATTGTCTATTTTCCAATCTTTTCTTTGGGCATACATCTGCAGTGTCATGGAAGTGCAGGCTGCCAGCCCGCTGGAAACCAGTTCATATGGATTAGGACCCAGGTCATTTCCGCCTGCGCTTTGAGGTTCATCGGCCAGGAAATGATGTTTGCCGGCGATAAGTTGTGTCGTAAAACCTTCTGATCCCAGATTTGCCATAACCTCATGATCTGTTGATAATTCAGGAACTTCCGGTTCCTCAATGTACCTGGAAGCCCATACCGAAATAACATTTCCAACATAATAGGAATCACTTTCTTTGGTTAACAAATGATCTGCACCATCCAGGGATATAAAACTCTTTGGATGCCTGGCCGCATTGTATAATTCTTCGGCATGGTCTATAGAGACAATATTATCCTGAGGAGAATGCAGTATGAGGATCGATTTTCTAATATCCTTTAATGCAATTGCATTTGAATTTTCCTGCAGATCTTCTACAAAGTGTTCCTTTATTTTAAAATTTCGCCCTCCTATATTTACTTTGGCAAATCCTTCCTTCTTAATCTCATCCATGCTTGATTCAAAATGTTTTTGCACATGAGAAAGATTGGATGGTGAGTTTATGGTAGCAATGCATTTTATGGAAGGGATATTCCTGGCAGCGAATAGAGCGGCTGCTCCGCCCAGTGAATGTCCAATAATCAGGCTGGGAGCCTTATATTCAGCTTTCAGAAATTCTGCAGCTGCGATAAGATCTTCCACATTTCCCGAAAAGTTTGTTTCGGCGAATTCTCCTTCGCTTTCTCCAAGTCCCGTAAAGTCAAACCTCAATACTCCATAAGCCTTTGATGCCAGGCTTCTACTAATGTTTGTGGGAGCATGAAAGTTCTTATTGCACGTAAAGCAGTGCGCGAAAATGGCAAAACTATCAGGCTTACTACTGGAAGGAAGTTCCAGAACACCTTTTAAGGTTTGGGATTCAGAATTCTTAAAACTTACATCGATCTTCTGCATAACTGTATTTTTAGTTTAAGGTACTATTTTATTGAAAAATCACCGCAAAAAAAAAGCTGCCAGTAATGGCAGCTCCTTAAATTCTTTGTTATTAACTATAGTTTTTTGATCTTAATGTTCCTGAACCATACTATGTCACCATGGTCCTGTAAGGCGATATGTCCCTTTTTGCTGGCCCCAAAGCCTTCCCAGTCTTTAAATTTCGAATTGCTAACCATCTCTTTCCATTTTTCACCATGGACGGGAAATTCAACCACTTTTGTCCCGTTAAGCTTTACCCAGCCTATATTTTCTTCATGGTCTATATGGATCACTTCCTTATTCCATTCACCTGCGGGTTTGGTCATATCTTCACTGGGTGGTACCATATCATACAGAGCTCCTGCTGTACGGTTCAGGCCATTCTTGGCATCAGGATGTCTCTCATTATCCAGCACCTGTATCTCGGGACCGGTTAAATATGGTTCGCTGTACTTCTCATCTTCCTGTACCGCCCACATGATACCAGAATTACCCCCTTCAGAAATTTTCCATTCGATGGATAGTTCAAAATTCCCAAATTCTTCTTCTGTAATAAGATTTTCTGAACCTTCCACTTCCTTAGAAGGAGTAAATGCGATCGCACCATCTTCAACCTTCCACTGGCTAGAAACCTTATCATTGTTATAGGCCTTCCATCCGTCAAGATCCTGGCCATTAAAGAGCTCCTGCCATTCATTTTGCTCATTTTCTTCTTTTGCAGCCATTTCTTCAGTCTCCTTTAAATCAGTTTCTGCTGAATCTTTCCTATCATTCTTACATGCGATGATGGCAAGTACAGTGCAGCTTAATATCAATAATTTTTTCATCATATTTAATCGTTTTTAAGTCCTAGAATACGTTTTAGTTTGTTTTCATCGATCTCAGATCCTGCGAAATCATCAAATCTTTTCTGAGTTGCTTCAATAATATGTTTTTGTATGAAAGGGGCTCCTTCTTTCGCTCCCTGTTCAGGAGATTTGATGCAGCATTCCCATTCAAGTACGGCCCAGACATCGCAGCCATATTCGGTTAATTTGGAAAATATGGTCTTGAAGTCCACCTGGCCGTCACCAGGGTGGCGATATCTTCCGGCTCTGTCCCGCCAGTCTCCGTAGCCACCAAACATTCCTTTCTTTCCGGTGGGATTGAATTCGGCGTCCTTTACGTGGAACATTTTTATATAATCATGGTAATGATCTATATATTCAATATAGTCCAGCTGCTGAAGGATAAAATGGCTGGGATCGTATAATATCTTTACCCGGTTATGGTGGTGGGTGTGATCCAGAAAGCGCTCGAAAGTAATCCCGTCATGCAGGTCTTCTCCCGGATGTATCTCATAACAAACATCCACGCCTTGCTCGTCAAATTCGTTCAGGATAGGAAGCCAGCGTTTTGCAAGTTCAGTGAATCCCATTTCAAGCAAACCATCAGGCCTTTGTGGCCATGGGTGAGCGGTATGCCATAATAAGGCCCCGCTAAAGGTTCCATGAACATCGAGGTCAAGATTTCTGCTCGCTTTGGCTGCATACATAAGCTGATCTACCGCCCATTTAGTGCGCTCCTTCGGATTATTTTTATACTCATCTGGGGCGAAATTGTCAAACATAATGTCGTATGCCGGGTGTACGGCCACAAGTTGTCCCTGAAGGTGGGTGCTAAGTTCGGTGATCTGCAATCCGTAAGATTCAACCTTTCCTTTTAATTCATCACAATAAGTTTTGCTTTCAGCAGCTTTTTTAAGATCAATGAGCCTGGTTTCCCAGGTTGGTATCTGTATTCCCTTATACCCAAGTGATGAAGCCCATTTACACATTCCTTCCAGTGAATTGAAAGGTTCTTTATCATCCATGAACTGGGCTAAAAAAACCGCCGGTCCTTTAATAGTCTTCATAATTTAATTTTTTGGATTAGTCTTGCATTTTTATCCAAACATTACCCTCTTTATGAGAGGCAACTGTTTTTTCAATAAAGTTCATTCCTCTTAATCCGTCCTTTAGCTGAGGGTAGGCGCCATCAAATCTGGAGTCATTTTTAATAGCCTTAGCAATGCCAAAATAAATATTACCCATGGAATCGAAGATCCCTTCCGGATGTCCCGGGGGTAGTTTGGTGCCTTCCAGTGAAAATTCACTGTTGTAGTCATGTCCAGGTTTAAGAACCTGAAGAGCCTGATCTTCTTTTAGAAGGTAGAGATAATTAGGGTTTTCCTGCTCCCATTTTAGTCCGCCTTTATCACCATAGACTTTAACCGTAAAATTGTTTTCTTCTCCGGTAGCGATCTGGCTGGCCCTAAGTACTCCTTTGATTTTATCTGAAAACCTCAAAAGCACCGTCCCATCAATGTCCATAGGGTTATCCTCATAAAGATAATTAAGATCTGCGAGGATCTCACTTATCTCCATCCCGGTAACATATTCGGCCATATTGAAGGCATGGGTACCTATATCTCCTATACAACAGCTAATACCAGATTTTTCAGGATCCAGTCTCCAGGTAGCCGCTCTTTTTTCATTATCATGTATAAGCGGATTGATCCATCCCTGGTAATACTGGACGTCCACTTTCTGTACCTTTCCAATTTCACCATTCTCGATCATGGTCTTCATTTGTCTAACCATCGGGTAGCCTGTATATGTATAGGTGACCGCAAAAATCGAATTATTCTTTTTCTGCAGTTCATCCAGTACCTTAGCCTCTTCATAGGTAGTGGTAAGCGGTTTTTCACAAATTACATTATAGCCGTTTTCCAGTAACTTTTTGGCCATGGGAAAATGTAGAAAGTTCGGGGTAAGTACTGAAACAACCTGTATTTTTTCCTTTTCAGGTAATTTTGATTCCTTTTTAATAAGGTCGTCAAGATCCCTATATACCCTAGACTGCTCAAGCTGCAGTTTTTCTCCGAACTTCAGGCTTCTAGAATGTTCTACATCAAAAACACCCCCTACTATTTCATATTGGTCAAACATATTCGCGGCCACTCTGTGAAGGATCCCTATCAAAGAATCTTCGCCACCTCCAAGAATGCCCAGTTTTATTTTACTCATAAATTAAGTTGATTTTATATTTCAATATCCTTTTTATCGATCTTTTCGTTTCTGAAAAATATAGAGAAAAGTAACATTACTGCAAATGCAAATGCTGATGGATACAACCATATGGTTTCCCAGTTGTGCATTTTATCTCCGGTGAGATATGCATTTGTAATGAGCCCGGCTACATAGAAACCTATCAGCATCCCTACACCGTATGTAGCAAGGGTGATAAGGCCCTGAGCAGAACTTTTATACTTGTCTCCGGCTTTAAAATCGGTATATATCTGCCCTGAAACGAAAAAGAAATCATAACAAATTCCATGTAATGCGATCCCGGTGATCAGCATAAATATAAGTTCTCCCGTATCCCCATATGCAAATAAAAGATACCTGAGTGTCCAGGCCAGCATTCCGGCAATAATGGTCATCTTAAATCCAAATCTTTTGAAGAAGAAGGGGAGAAGCAGCATGAATAATACTTCAGAAGCCTGACCAATGGTCATTAGGCCCGTTGGGTTCTCCACCCCGATCTCAGAAAGAAATGGATTGGTATTCTGGTAGTAAAATGCCAGCGGGATACATATTAATACTGAAGCCAGAAAGAACATAAGGAAGTTCTTGTCTTTCAGTAAACCTAAGGCATCAAGCCCAAGGGTTTCCACGATGCTTACTTTCTTAGACCTGTCTGAAGTTGGAGGGGTCTTAGGAAGCGTAAAACTGAACAATCCTAAAAATGCCGAAGCAATACTCACCATTAAGAAAGTGTATCTAAGCATTCCTTCCTCACGCGCTGCGGGAGCATCCCAGAAGAATATATAACTTATCACCAAACCGGCGACGATCCAGCCAATAGTTCCAAAAACCCTGATAAAGGAGAATTCCTTTGCAGGATCTGTCATCTGATTGAAACTAACCGAATTAACCAGCGCCAGGGTAGGCATATAGGCGATCATATATCCAAGAACCAAAGGATAGAATTCAGCAAAATCGGTACTTACGTACATCAAATATAAAAGGATAGCTCCTACTATATGTAGAAAGCCCAGGATCCTTTCGGCATTAAAAAATCGGTCGGCAATGAGTCCTATAATAAAAGGAGCAATAATCGCTCCCCAGGATTGGGTTGAAAAAGCAGTGGATATTTGTACATCTGTGGCATTTAAGTTGTAGCCAAGAAATGTTCCAAGGGTTACAAACCAGCCTCCCCAAATGAAGAATTCCAGAAACATCATAAGGGAAAGTTGAAACCTAACAAGCTTTGTCATGGTAAAGTGGTTGGTTTATGTTTATAATTGTTTTCCGGCTTTAATCAGCAATTCTTTAGTGGCCATAATACCTTCTTCTGGTGACATATCATCTCCTTCATATTCAATACCAATAAAGCCAGTATATCCAGCATCTTTTACGATCTGAAGCATCTTTTTATAATCGATCACTTCTTCCTGGCCCTTATCATCAAAGGAATATGATTTAGCACTTACAGCCTTGGCATAAGGCATCATTTTTTCAACACCTTCATATTTAGGATATTCTTCGACACATTCGGAATCCCACCTTTTGCCATCTTTCCTTTTAAGACAAAAATTGCCGAAATCGGGTAGTGTACCACAGTTTTCCATATTCACCTTTTGCATCACTTCAACAAGCAAATCGATATCTGAAGAAAAATATCCATGATTTTCTACCAGTACGTTTACATTTTTATTAGCCGCATAATCTGATAGTTTGGCTAGAGCATCGGCTGAAGCATTCTTCCATTCTTCACGATCTTCAGCACCAAATAGATTCACCCTTATAGAATGACACCCAAGAAAACTTGCTGCATCCACCCACTTTTTGTGGTTTTCAACGGCCTGGTTACGAGCCACCGAATCAGTTGCTGCGAGATCTCCCTCTTCATCGATCATCAGGAGAAGATTCTTTACTCCAAATTTTTCACTTTTCGATTTAAGGCTATCCAAAACTAATTGCATTTCTGCTTTAGGATCTTTTGCTTGCTTTATTCTTTGGGCATAGAATCCCGTGACATACTCTACACCTTCAAATCCCATTTCATGTGCCTTTTCAGCAAAATCCATAGGATCAAGTTCACCACTGAATATAGGTTTATTTAAGGACCATTCTGCAAGTGAGATTTTAAAAAAAAGAGAGTCTTCAGATTTATTAGCGCTTTGTTCTGTAGATTTTTCTGACGATTCACCAGATTTATTCTTGCAGGAAATCATGGCTGTGCTTAAGGATAATAAACTGATAATCAGAAATTTTGAAAGTCTGAGTGTTTTCGGAATCATTATTTTGTTAAAGCTAAGGGGTTAATGAAATTTGGATTTTAAATGTAGGCTTTTTTTTAAAGATGTAAAATTATAAGCTTAAATTTATATATTTGACAGACTTCAAAACATTTTTTCACCGAAAAACCAAAAAATTGTGAGTAATATTTATGAAAATGATACCTATGACGCTATAGTTGTTGGAACAGGTATAAGCGGAGGCTGGGCTGCCAAGGAATTATGCGAAAAGGGATTCAAGACCCTTGTTCTTGAAAGAGGCCGAATGATAGAGCATGTTAAGGACTATCCTACTATGAACGATGATCCATGGGATTATAAATATAAAGGACAGATTACCCGGGAAGAGAAAAAACGACAGTTCAAACAGGCAAGGACGGGTTATACTACCAGTGAAGCCAGTAAACATTGGTTCGTGGATGATATAAAGCATCCATATAATGAGACAAAGCGCTTTGACTGGATGCGAGGTTACCATGTGGGTGGTCGATCCATCATGTGGGGAAGACATAGTTACAGGTTGAGCGAACTCGATTTTGAGGCTAACAAGAAAGATGGTATTGCCGTAGACTGGCCAATAAGGTATAAGGATATTGCTCCATGGTATGATTATGTGGAATCATATATAGGTGTTTGTGGAGAGAAACTGGGACTTAGCCAGTTGCCAGACGGGCAATTCCTGCCTCCGATGGACCTTAATTGCGTGGAAGATTATTTCAGGCAGAGCATTTCCGAGAACTTTAACGGAAGGGTAATGACCTCAGGAAGGGTTGCACATATTACCGGTGATAAAAAATTTGAAGGCCGTTCTAAATGTCAGTTTAGAAACAGGTGTATAAGAGGTTGCCCTTATGGAGGGTACTTCAGCAGTAATTCATCTACACTTCCGGCTGCAAGTCGAACCGGAAATATGGATCTGCGACCTTATTCTATAGTTTCACAGGTGCTTTATGATCCCGATACAAAAAGAGCTACCGGGGTTAAAGTAATAGATACAGAGACTAAGGAAGAAATAGAGTATAAGTCTAATGTGATTTTCCTGTGTGCATCTGCAGTAGCTTCTACCAGTATATTAATGCAGTCAAAATCTGACAGGTTCCCTGATGGTATGGGTAATGATAGTGGGGAGCTAGGACACAATGTGATGGATCACCACTTTAAGGCTGGAGCTTCAGGAAAATATGATGGTTTTGAAGATTCCTATTATAAAGGCCGTAAGCCAAATGGGATTTATTTGCCTAGATTCAGAAATTTAAAGGGTCAGGATAGTGATGTTGATTTCTTAAGAGGATATGGTTACCAGGGCGGGGCCAGCAGAGGAAACTGGTCTGAAAGTATTGCCGAGGCGGCCTATGGTGAAGAACTTAAGAAAGCAGTATCAGCGCCTGGAGGCTGGACAATGGGACTAATGGGATTTGGAGAGACCCTGCCGGTACATGAAAATAAAATGACCCTTGATTATGATAAACTTGATGATTGGGGCTTGCCAACGATAACATTTGATGCTGAATTTAAGGAAAACGAGATGAAGATGCGAAAGGATATGGTAGCTCAGGCCGTTGAAATGCTGGAAAAGGCAGGATTCAGGGAAGTTCAGGGCTACGATGATATCGGGGCGCCGGGACTGGGAATTCACGAAATGGGAATGGCACGAATGGGCCGGGACCCTAAAACATCAGTATTAAATGGAAATAATCAGCTGCATGCCGTTCCTAACGTATATGTGACAGATGGCGCTTTCATGACTTCCTCTGGTTGCCAGAACCCATCGCTTACCTATATGGCAATGACTGCCAGAGCAGCAGATCATGCATCTAAAAATTTTAAAAAATCCAACGCTTAAACAAGAATTATGAATAGGAGACAAGCATTAAGAAATTTAGGTCTGGGAGCAGGAGTCCTTATAGTTGGACCATCTACGCTCAGCTTATTACAAAGTTGCAAGAATGAACCTGATTATGACTGGCAACCGGTATTTTTAAGCGCCTCTCACGGGTTTGCACTCAAAAAGATCGTGGACATCATAATTCCAACCACTGATACACCGGGAGCTTCTGATCTCAATATTGCGCAATTCATTGATTCATATATGGATGAAGTAGCTGAAGAGGGAAGAAGGAAGAGTTTCCTTCAATCGGCAGATGCTTTTTCAAAATCATTCAAGAATGAATATGATAAGGCTCATGAAGATGGAAGTGATGAAGAATTCGAGAATATCGTAAAAAAATACCTGAAAGCTTCACCTGCCCAACAGGAGGAGTACATAAAACGCAATACTGAAACCCAGGATGCGCAGGATCAGGACCAGGTAGAAATCGACACGGAGGCCGGAGCCTATGCCTATCTTACAAGCGTAAGGGAAATGGCTATCTGGGCCTGGAAGACCAGCGAGGAAGTTGGAGAAAATGTCTTATGGTACGATCCGGTTCCCGGAGAATATATCCCCTGTGGTCCGGTTGAAGAACTGGGCAATGGAAAAGCAATGTCTTTATAGTATAGAATAATAAAACCCCTTAAATTATGGGGTTTTATTATTTCTGATATTAATTATTAGTTTTTTAATACTTATCAACATTTATCTGTTCTTTTCGATAAAATTAACTATTTTGTCAAAACAGGGCTTTGTTAGCCCTAATAACGAATATGTTAATTTGATTTCATCCTAGTAATCATTAATGCGAATATATATAAAATAGAAGGTAAATATTGACGATTCTGAATAGGGTTAAACGAAAACGATTTCGTAGTTTTATCGACTTTTATTGAATTTGTTAACAATAATTTATATAAATTTATCACTGTTTTGATTCTAATTTCAAACAATTCCAACTAAAACTATTTCTTATGAACAAAATTATTTTAAAGAGCTTTTTTTGCGCTTTGGCTTTCCTGATTTTCAGTGTGGCGAAGGCGCAAAATCAAAGTGTATCCGGTACGGTGACAGATGAAAGTGGTCCGCTGCCGGGTGCCACCGTTGCCATAAAGGGAACGTCTACCGGGACCACTACAGATTTTGATGGTAACTATACGATTAATGACGTGCCAGCAGATGCAGTGCTGGTTTTTAGCTTCGTTGGTTATGAAACCCAGGAAATAGCTGTCAATGGCAGATCAACAATTGACGTTAATCTGGCTACCGATGCTTCAGAACTGGAAGAAGTTGTCCTTATTGGTTATGGAACTACAACGGTTCAGGATGCCACAGGATCTGTTGCATCTGTAACATCAGAAGAATTCAATAAAGGGGTTATAGCATCTCCTGAAGAACTAATCCAGGGTAAAACTGCCGGGGTGCAAATTTCGCAAACCTCGGGTGAGCCGGGAGCAGGAGTTAACATAAGAATTCGTGGATCTAACTCCATTCGTTCCGGGAACAATCCGCTTTTCGTGGTAGATGGAGTTCCGTTAACCAGTGGTGCGGCACCAGAAACAAATGTCGCGGGAATTGGAGGTTCCGGCCAAAAGAACCCATTAAATTTCCTTAACCCTAATGATATTGAAAGCATCTCTATTTTAAAGGATGCATCAGCCACCGCTATTTATGGTTCCAGAGGTGCCAACGGGGTGGTAATAATACAAACTAAAGGAGGAAGAGGAAGAAAAGGTGTTTTTGAACTAAATAATACCTTAAGTATTGCCTCTCCTGCTAATGAATATGATTTACTTGGGCGCGAGGCATATCTTGATGCTATTGCAAGTGTAGGAAACAATCCATCTGAACTGGATTTTGGAGCCGATTCAGATTTCCAGGACTTCTATACCAGAACAGCCGTTTCCAATACAACAGACCTTAGTTATTCCAAGAGTTATAATACGGGTAACGTAAGAGCTTCTTTTGGATATACAGACCAGAAAGGGGTGGTTGAAAATACTTCCCTTGAGCGTTTATCAGGTAGAATCAATGCCACTCAGCGACTTTTTGACGATAAGTTAACCCTGAGTGCGCAGTTATCCCTTTCAGCCGTAGATGAAGAAAGAGCTCCAATTTCAGGAGCTGCAGGTTCTACAGGCGATTTGATAGGGGCGTCGATTACGCAAAACCCTACAGCACCCCTAGATCCTACATTCAATCCTGGAGGTAACGTTTTAAACCCTGTTAGTTTACTTAATAATTTCGAGGGTCTTTCTGAATCAGACAGATTCTTAGCGAACTTATCGGCTGAATATGCAATTACAAGTGAACTTAAAGGTAAGGTTACAGTAGGTTTCGATAATCAGGATACAGAAACCACTTCTGTTTTTAGTTCAGATGTTATTGGGCTTAATGGTGTAACCGGAATAGGACGAGGGAACTACAACACCTTTAACCAGGAAAATACATTACTGGAAGCAACCCTTAATTACCTGAAAGAATTTGACAATTCAGTACTTGATGTGGTAGGCGGTTATTCCTATCAGAAATTCCAGAGAGATGGATTTGGTTCTGAAGGAGCCGGATTTAACACTACAGATTTAGGTGCAATGGCCGATCAGCTTAGACAGGCTTACGGAAATGTGACTTCAGTTATTGATGACTTTGCAGTATTTGGTTATGGTGCAGATGGCACTTACCTGAACACAATTTTCCCGGAATTTTCCTCCACTGAACTGCCTTCTAATTTTGACCGTCCAGTCCCTGCATATGTTTTGAACAACTGGTTCGATAATTATGATGAATTACAGTCATATTTTGTTCGTGCCAATTATACGCTCGCTGAAAAGTATCTTTTCACAGGAACTTTTAGAGCTGATGGTTCTTCGACATTTGGTGAAAATAATAGATACGGTTATTTCCCTTCCGGAGCCGTTGCCTGGCAGATACACAAAGAAGATTTTGTTGGGCCTAAGGTTTCCCTTCTTAAGTTGCGTATAGGTGCTGGTGTCGTTGGTAGCCAGGAAGGATTGGGATATGGACGTTTTGTGCAGCGTGAAAGAGCTGCCGGAGGCGGAATTAGTAATGATCTAAATGTATTGCCTGCACCCGGTTCTTTTATTGTGGGTGACCCGAATCCAGACCTTAAATGGGAAGAAACTACAGATCTTAACCTGGGAGTGGATTTTGGATTTAACAGCAATCGTTTAAGTGGTAGTTTCAATATTTATAAGAAGACAACTAATGATCTTTTACTGGCAAGGCAAACGGCCGCACCAAGTAATGGAGAGGTAGTTTTCAGTAATTTACTGGATGGTAAAGTCGTAAATAAAGGTGTTGAATTTTCTCTGGATTATGATTTTGTAAAGACACAGGATTTTGATTTTTCAACAAGCTTCAATATTGCTTATAATAATAATGAAGTACAGGACACACCTTTTACAATTCCTACAGGTGCTATTCGCGGTAATGGTCTATCCAATGCTTTTGCACAACAACTCTCAGCTGGCTATCCATTGTTCTCATTTTATATGGCTGAATTTACCGGATTTGATTCTGATGGAAATCCAACCTATCTTGATGTAGATGGAAACGGGGTAGGAGATCCTGATGCTGATAAGATGTTTGTAGGTAAGGATGCAGTTCCAGACTGGAATGCAGGTCTGTCATTAAATGCACGATATAAAAATTTCGATTTCGCAGCTTATTTTAGCGGTCAGTTCGATTTCTACGTTTATAATGCTACAAATAATGCCTTTTTTACAAAAAGTGCCCTGCTTATTGGTAAGAACGTAACTCAAGAGGTTGTGGCTACTAATGAAAACCCTGCGTCATCGGTTGCAGTGTCAACCAGATTCCTTGAAAAAGGAGATTTTGTAAGGCTTAACTCTGCTTCTTTAGGATATAACCTTCCTTTGGATGGAGATAGTTTTGTGAAATCTTTGCGCTTGAGTGTAATAGGTCAGAATCTTTTCCTGATCACAGATTATAGCGGGCTGGATCCTGAGATCTCAACTAATACCGGAACACTTAACGCATCGGCTATCCCAACTGCAGGGATAGATTATGCGGCTTATCCGAAGCCGAGAACGGTATCTTTTGGACTTAACGCTAGTTTTTAATTAAATAAAATTGACAATGAAAAATATTAGGAAAACTCGAAATATATTGAAATTGCTCGCTGGAATTATTCTGGTTGGCGGTACAGTTATGTCCTGTAGCGATTTGGAAATTGAGGGAACAGATTCCATTATAAAAGACGCCAACGAAGCAGGTTTTCAGGGAGTTAGTGATCCCGAATCCTTTCTGGATAATGCATATAACAGTCTAAGAGGTTACATTGGTGATCAGGCTAATTTATATGCCTTAAGTGAAGTAACCACTGATGCAGCTCTGGTTCCAACCAGAGGATCAGACTGGGGTGATAACGGTATCTGGAGACAGTTACATCAGCACGACTGGAGAGCAGACCATCTTTTTATACTTAATGTATGGAACCAATGGAACACTTTACATTTCCAGGGAGCGCAGATACTTTCAGATTTAACTAGCAGTTCTGCAGAACAGGATGCAAACGCTTATTTTCTAAGAGCGCTGGGAATGTGGGTAATCCTTGATAATTTCGGCCAGGTGCCAGTTCGTGATCCTGAAGCTCCTCTATTTGATGACCCAGCAGTTCTTACCGGTCAGGAAGCGGTGGATCAGATTGTCTCTGACCTGAATGCTGCAATTTCTGGATTACCTGAAATTGGACCAGGTACAGGTGTAGGAGATGCCAGTGCAGCAAACTCAAGGCCGGGAAAAGCAGCTGCCAGATATTTACTTGCAAAAGTTCTTTTGAACAAACATGTTTATCTTGGCACAGAACCTAGTAGTGCAGATATGAATCAGGTGGTAAGCCTGGTAGATCAAATAACCGCTGAAGGCTACGGGCTTGAAGAAGGCTATTTTAATATTTTTAGAAGACAACTGGACAAAGAAACGATCTGGTTTATTCCAACTGCAGTTGGAAACAGGATCTGGAACGGACTTCATTACAACCAGGCGCCCGATCAGGCCGGAGGTGGATGGAATGGTTTTTCCACCCTTGCTGAATTTTATGATATGTTTGAAGGAGATCCAAATATGAATAGAGGAACTGCAGAAGGTGAGCCTTTGGACGGACAGGAAGAGAGACGTGGTTATGTACCACCTTCTGGTCTTGCGGCTGGTTCTTTTGAAGGTTCTATGGATAATAACGACGATGGATTTGCAGATGGATCCAGTGTAGGATTTGGTTTCTTAATTGATCAGCAATATGATTATGACGGAAGTGCGCTCAATGATCGTGGTGGAAATCCTCTGACTTTCAAGAGAGAGTTTAAAGATGGTTCCGGGAATATAAGTCTTATCAATAACAGTGAGACCACTGGAATCAGGACTATTAAATATAATCCTCGTTATGGAGCATTCACAGAACATGAGATATTCTTCAGATATTCAGATGCTTATCTTATGAAAGCTGAGGCAATGATGAGAGCTGGCGGTGATCCAACAGCTATGGTAAATGAACTTAGAACACTAAGGAAGGCTACTCCACTTGAAAGCGTAAGTGAAAGTGATCTTCTTGAGGAAAGAGGAAGAGAATTATATATGGAATTCTGGAGAAGGAATGATATGATCCGTTTTGGGGAATACACCCGTGACTGGTCATTAAAGGCTCCTTCAGCAGTGGGTGATGAGTCAAGGAATCTGTTTCCTATCCCATCAAGTCAGTTGATACTTAACCCTAATCTAACACAAAACCCGGGATACTAATAATCTTAGACCTGAATTTAATAAGAGGGCGAATTCGCCCTCTTATTTTATAATATATTGTTAACTTTATCTTAATTTTGGAAAGTATAGTGATAGTGATTAATGATGTATAGATGTCCCAACCTAGGATTTATTGTTATTCTTAGTTTTTTATTTCTGGCCTGTGAAAATGACGAAAATCTATTTGAAAAGATAGATGCAGGACATTCCAGTATTCATTTTTCCAATGATCTGGATCCGGATTCCAAACTTAATATTCTCAACTATCTTTACTACTATAATGGCGCCGGAGTGGCTGCAGGAGATTATAATTCTGATGGCCTCGTAGACCTTTACTTCACCTCAAATGAGGGAGCCGATAAATTATATATCAACAAGGGAGATTTTAAGTTTGAAGATATTACACTTAAGGCAAAAATTGATAATTCTGATGGCTGGACCACAGGGATAAGTAATGTTGATATAAATGGAGACGGTTTACTGGATATTTATATCTCGAAAGTGAGCCAGTTCCAGGACCTTACTGGCCACAATCTGCTTTATGTAAATCAGGGAAATAACCAAAACAATATTCCCGTATTCGAAGAGCAGTCGGCTAAATATGGAATCACTTTTTCAGGTTTTTCTACACAATCAGTCTTTTTTGATTATGATCTGGACGGTGATCTGGATATGTTTCTTCTGAATCATTCTGTTCATCCAAACACAAACTACGGCAGAGGCCAGATTCGCAAAAGTTTCGATCCTAAATCGGGCGACCGCCTTTTCAGAAACGATAATGGATACTACAATGATGTATCTGAAGAAGCAGGTATTTTTCAGGGTAAAATTGGTTATGGCCTGGGAATTTCAGTTGCTGACCTTAACGGTGATTCCTATCCCGATCTTTATGTAGGCAATGACTTTTTTGAAAATGACTATTTATACATCAATAATCGAAAGGGTGGTTTTGATGAAATAATTTCTAATAAGCCGGAAAAACTAGGTCATACCACTCATTTTTCCATGGGGAATGATATTTCTGACATGAATAACGATGGCCGGCCAGATATTCTTTCCCTGGATATGCTGCCCGAAGATCTTGAAACCTATAAAACCTCAGGCCTGGAATATCCTTTTCAAACATATTCCAATTATCTTAAGAATGGTTATTCTCCACAATATATGCAGAATACCCTGCACCTTAATGGAGGTGATCTCAATTTCTCTGAAACAGCATTCCTTAGCGGGATAGCAGCTTCAGAATGGTCCTGGGGAGCTATGTTCGCCGATTTTGATAATGACACTCATAAGGACCTTTTCATATCTAACGGGATAAAGGGAGCGACTAATGATATGGATTTCATTAAATATATCTCAAATGAAAAGATCCAGAAGAAATTGAGCAGTGGTGAGTATGATGATTATAAAAACCTGATAAAAGATCTTCCGGAAAAGCGGCTTCAAAATTATATCTACAAAAATCTTGGAGATAACACTTTCAAGAATGTGAAAAATGAATGGTTAGATTCCGGCAAAACCTTTAGCCATGGTTTCGTTTATGCAGATCTTGATAACGATGGTGATCTTGACCTGGCCATTAACAACACTGAAGGTACTGCAGATATATACAGGAATAATTCAGAAAAATTAAAGGATCCTAATTCCTATCTGAAGATTGGTTTTAAGGGCGATCAGGCTAATCAATTGGGAATAGGAGCTAAAGTGAAAGTATACAGTGGTGGTGAAATGCAATTCCAGGAACATTACTTAACCAGGGGATATTTGTCTTCTGTTTCCCCCGGACTTCATTTTGGACTGGGTAACTCTAAGAAGGCAGATTCAATAGTGGTTATCTGGCCCAACACTTTTACAGAAACTCAATATGAGGTCAAAGCCAATACAACTTTAATCTTTGACATTAATAATTCCAGGTCACCTAAGGCTAATTTCACAGAATTGGAAAAGGGATTGATCAAGGTTGATTCACTTATAAGTTACAGGCACATAGAGCAGGCCACACTGGATTTTAATAAAGAACCTTTAATACCTTTTGGTTACAGCAACCTTAGTCCGGCGGTGACAGTTTCTGATTTTAACAATGACGGACTTGATGATATAGCCATTGGAGGTGGAAAAACTCAGCCGCTTGGCTTATGGACTCAAAATAATGACGGGACATTTAAGTTATTGGAGACAAGCGTTTTTGATGATAATTCCATTTCTGAAGATACCGGCCAGCTGTTTGTGGATATTGAAAATGATGGTGATAAGGATCTTATAGTGGTTAGCGGTGGCAATGAATTCAAGGCGGGCAAAGCCCTGAAGCCAAGGCTCTATCTTAATGAAGACGGGAAATTTCATTTAGTGGATGGAGAATTCCAGGGTCTGGAATTGAATGCGTCAAAGCTAAGTGCGGTAGACCTTAATAATGATGGTTTCCAGGACCTATGTTTTTCAGCCAATATAGTGCCTTCTCAATACGGCAAAACCCCGATACAATATTTGTTATTGAATGATGGGAAGGGACGTTTTACCGATATGACCACTAAAATTTCTGAATCCTTTCAAAATGCCGGGATGGTGCAGGATATTGTATGGAAGGATATTAATGGCGACAATTATCCCGATGCTATTTT
>JAWWBH010000013.1:0-25010 GCA_033721075.1 Christiangramia sp. | reverse complement strand
TTGATTTCGTTTTTAGCCTTAGTTTCGGAATCAAACTTAACTGAATTCGCTTTGATTCTTAAAACAATTGATCACCTATGAATCATACAGGTCGAATAGTAATCACTAAAATAGGAGGAAAATCAAAATGCAACTAACCATCAACGAACATTAAATTTCACTTAAGTATTGTCAATAGTTTTGAGTTCACGCGCCTGCAAAATAAAAATGATATTCACCTGGAGATAGATAAGGATATACCTGCTTTTCTAATTGGTGATTCCGTAAGACTTTCTCAGGTACTGATGAATCTTGTTGGTAATGCGATGAAATTTACTGAAAGAGGGGAGATTTGTATCGTTGCCCGCCAAATTGAAAGTAATGAGGAGTATTCAAAAATCTATTTTGAAATTAAGGACAATGGTCCCGGGATTCCTGAGAGTAAGAAAAAAGTGATCTTTGAAGAATTCTCGCAACTAAACAATTCAAATTACAGTTACCAGGGTACCGGCCTTGGCCTACCTATAGTAAAAAGACTTCTAAGCCTGTTCGATTCAAAAATCAGGCTGGACAGTAAGGAAGGTGAGGGCTCTACTTTTAGTTTTACCATCCAATTTAGTATTGATAACTCTAAGAAGGAACTGCCTCAAATTAAAGAGGAAGTCATGCCTGGCTCTAACTCTTCCAGAACTATCCTGGTGGTAGATGATAACCGTATTAACCAGGTTGTGACTAAGAGAGTGCTCGGCAAGAAGGATTTTCAGTGTACTGTGGCCAGTGACGGGGAGAAGGCTATTGAACTGGCAAAAACATATCATTTTGATCTTATTCTCATGGATGTTAACATGCCTGGAATATCGGGCCTTGAGGCTTCAAAAGAGATAAGGAAATTCAATAAGGAAATACCTATCCTGGCACTTACTGCCGTGGACGTGGAAGAAATAAGAGAAGAAATACTTGGCGCCGGGATGAGTGATATTATTGTCAAACCATATGATGTCCAGCAATTCTATCAGGTAATATTTAAGCATTTAAGCCTGAAAAGATTTCCTGTAAAAGCATAAATATTATTTAGCAATAGGTTTCGAATTCTCTGGCACCCCAAAGTAATCTTCTTGAGGTTCAAAGAACCTGATATTGCTTATTTGAGCTTCCCCAAGTTTTTCTCCCAGCGCATCATTGTCATCCCAGTTATGGAAACTCCATTTTGTTGCGAAGGCTACATCTTCTACCGTTCTGTAGTTTGAATAGACAATTGCGTGCGGATTTTCTTCCGCCTCTGCCCGGTCCTTACTAAAGGTTACAATATATGCGGCAGCCTTTAATCTTTTAGTTTCGGGGTCCTGATAAATGATATACCAGTCATCGGGAGAATCACCCACTCCGGACTCAAAGCTAAGTTGAGCCGTATTGTATTGCTCACTGCCTAGTTTTCGCTTTTCTTCCCTTTCCCAAACCGTCCCCGGATCAGTTAACTTAAACGGAAGGGCAAAAAAGTATTGCCAGGTAAAAATATCAAATCTGGCTCCATCGGTTTTCACTGTATCGGGGGTAATAACAGTTTTCTCACCATCAAATATCAATGAAGTTCCATTGGTCTTATCCACTCTCACTCTAGTGGAGTTGGTGGTCATGCTTATTTTGGCATTCAATCTTTCAGCACCTCCAAATTTCAGGGCGATATCGAAAGAAACGGCATCGTGATTCATAAAAGAAGGTTTGTTATGGGCTTCTTCAATATTTTCTGAAAAAGAAAGAACGGGCGGAGGTCCCGCTCCATCACCTATGCCATTATGTGGTTCCACTGGAATTCTTTCTTCGGTATTATTCTCCTTACAGCTAAAAAGCATAAGAATGCAAAACAGGGCGACAAGCTTTTTCATAATCTGGATTTTCTTTAAAAGTACAAAAGCTGAATTATATGAATAAAAAAGAGGCTGTCTAAAAGTCTACAAAACGTCATCCTGAATTTATTTCAGGATCTTTACTAATTGAAAATCAATATCAGTTAGAAGCTGAAACAAGTTCAGCTTGACGAAATAAGGACTTTTTAGACGACCTCCTCTAAATAAAGTATGATCTAGTCTACTTTACCATGTCAAAACTTCTCTTGATGAATTCGGTTAGTTCTTCACCCTTAAGAAGGTTTTGGGAAAGCCTGGCAAGATCGAGTGACTGCTTAATAAGTCTTTGTTGTTTTTTCTCGGTCTTGGTATTCAGAATTGTACTTATAAGCTCGTGATTGGTATTTACCACCAGATTGTACATTTCTGGCATATTGCCCATTCCAAACATTCCGCCGCCCCCGCTCTGTTGCATTTCCTTCATTCTACGCATGAATTCCGGTTGGGTGATAATAAGTGGAGCAGCATTGCTGTCCATCGCTTCCAGCTGAATGGTATATTTTTCAGATGGTATTATCTTTTCAAAATCAGCTTTCAGCTTCTCTTTTTCCTCATCTGAAAGTTTAGAGACCTTCTCTTCATCCTTCTTGATGATATTATCTATATGGTCTGAATCTACCCTTACAAAAGAGATCTTTTCTTTTGAAGTTTCCAGCTTCTGTAGCAGGTGAGAAACGATAGGTGAATCCAGAAGAAGTACCTTATAACCCTTGTCCTTTGCGGCTTCGATATAGCTGTGCTGCTCATTTTCATTTGATGCATAAAGGATTACTAGATTACCATCCTTATCGGTTTGATTTTCTTTGATTTTTTCTTCCAGTTCCTCAAAAGTGAAATATTCATCCTCTGTAGTAGGATACAGGGCAAATTTATCTGCCTTTTCGAAGAATTTATCCTCCGTAAGCATGCCGTATTCAATTACGATCTTAATGTCGTTCCATTTCTTCTCAAAATCCTCACGATTATTGTTGAAAAGACTTTTCAACTTATCAGCTACCTTTCTTGTGATGTAGCTTGAGATCTTTTTAACCGCTCCGTCAGCCTGGAGGTAAGACCTGGAGACATTCAGAGGGATATCTGGTGAATCGATCACACCACGCAACATGGTAAGGAATTCAGGTACTATACCTTCCACATTATCGGTAACAAAAACCTGGTTCTGGTATAGCTGGATCTTATCCTTCTGGATATTCATATCCTGGGTCATTCTCGGGAAATAAAGAATACCGGTAAGGTTGAAAGGATAATCCACGTTAAGGTGAATATGGAATAACGGCTCCTCGAACTGCATTGGATAAAGCTCACGATAGAAGTCGTTATAGTCCTTTTCCTCGAGATCGGTAGGCTGTTTGGTCCAGGCTGGCTCGGGATTATTAATTATGTTGTCAACCGTTTTGGTCTCGGGTTTCGCATCTTCCTTGGCATCTTCGGGAAGTGGAAGGGTTTCTTCTTTTGTTCCAAATTTTATAGGGACAGGCATGAACTTGTTATACTTTACAAGTAGTTCCTGGATACGATTCTCTTCAAGAAATTCCTTATCATCTTCATTTATATGAAGAATGATCTCGGTACCATGTTCCTTCTTGTCAGCTTCCTCGAGTTTAAATTCGGTAGTTCCTTCACAAACCCAGTGTGCGGCAGGCTCATCCTTATGAGATTTTGTAAGGATCTCCACCTTGTTAGCTACCATAAAAGCTGAATAGAATCCAAGCCCGAAATGTCCAATTATGCCACTATCCTTAGCTGCGTCCTTGTACTTGGCAAGGAATTCTTCAGCTCCAGAAAAGGCCACTTCATTGATATACTTTTCTACCTCCTCTTTGGTCATTCCAATTCCCTGATCAATTACGTGCAGGGTTTTCTTGTCCTTATTTACCTTAACCTCAATTACCGGATTGCCATATTCAACATTGGCTTCACCCAGACGGCTAAGATGTTTTAATTTCAGGGTCGCATCAGTTGCGTTTGATATAAGCTCCCTCAAAAAGATTTCATGATCACTGTATAAAAACTTTTTGATGAGCGGAAAAATGTTTTCTACAGATACATTTATTTTTCCGGTTGCCATATTTTAAATTTTAAGTTTTGATTCACCCACCTTTTTTCAAAAAAAGTACCATTTGTGATTCGCTGCCAAACTGGCACAGTTTGTAATTAAAATTCATGCTCACCGTCTAAAAATCTGAAATTCAAAATTCAAATGAAAACTTTAACAAAGTTTTGTTTAATAAAAAAGTAAAACAATTAAACAAAATTGTATTTTTGGGACAGAAAGATTTAGAGTTATGGCAAAATCGACAGGAAATAGTAAAGTGAAGAAGAAACCCAATGCAGATAAATTGATAGCTATTTATATGGATTATGTGCTGGAATATGAAAAAACCCCTAGAAGTGTCTATAAGTTCGCGAAGGATAATGATATGACCGAGCAGGATTTCTATAAGCACTTTGGAAGTTTTGAAGGCTTAAGGAAATCCATTTGGGAAAGGTTCTTTGACAATAGTATGGAAGTGATGGAGAAATCGAAAGAATATGCATCTTTTTCCGATCGTGAAAAATTACTCACTTTCTTTTATACTTTTTTTGAGGTATTAACAGCTAACCGGAGTTATGTGCTCTACACGCTTACAGAGCATGACCAGTCTTTAAAGAATCTGGACCAGTTAAAAACCTTAAGGAAGAAAGTTAAGAAATACGCCAGAACGCTGATAGAAGAAGGGAATAAGGAGAAATCGATGAAGTTGTTTCAGCAAAGTGAGATGATATTTTCTGAAGGGGTTTGGGTACAGTTTCTTTTCTTATTGAAATTCTGGATGGATGATAATTCAGCTGCCTTTGAAAGCACAGATATCGCCATAGAGAAATCTGTGAACACGGTATTTGATGTTTTTGACAACACTCCACTGGAACGAGTAGTTGATTTTGGGAAATTTTTGTGGAAAGAGAGGATGGCTTAGGCCGATAGCAGATGAAGACCATAGACAAAATACCTACAGGAAAAATTGGCAGAACGAGTAAACTTGTTCAAACCGGTGTGAAAATAGGAGGTAATTACCTGAAATACTACGGTAAGAAAGCCCTTAATCCTGAGCTCACCCGTGAGGAGCTGGATGAAGACAACGCCAGTGATATCTATGATGGCCTTACAAGCCTTAAAGGGAGTGCCCTGAAAGTTGCACAGATGCTTTCAATGGAGAAGAATCTACTTCCAGGTGCTTATGTTGAAAAATTCAGCCTGGCCCAGTTTAGTGTCCCGCCCCTTTCAGCACCTCTGGTTAGAAGGACCTTTAAAAAATATAATGGAGATTATCCGGAAAATTTATATGATACGTTTGCAACCCAGTCGGTAAACGCAGCCAGCATCGGTCAGGTGCATAAGGCTACAAAAGACGGGAAAAAACTTGCTATGAAAATCCAATATCCGGGGGTTGCAGACAGTATCAGTTCAGATCTGGCATTGGTAAAACCTATTGCACTTAAGATGTTTAACCTTCAGGCAAAGGATTCTGAAAAATATTTTCAGGAAGTGGAAGGTAAACTGCTTGAGGAGACAGATTATGTTCTTGAAGTAAAACAGAGTCGTGAAATTTCTGAAGCCTGTAAGAATATTCCAAATCTCAGGTTTCCTGAATATTACGAAGAGCTTTCCAGTGAGCGCATCATTACAATGGATTGGATGGATGGTGTTCATCTGAGTGATTTTGCAAAACAAAATGAAGACCAGCAAGTGGCAGATAAGATAGGGCAGGCATTATGGAACTTTTACATGTTTCAGATCCATGGTTTGAAACAGGTTCACGCCGATCCTCATCCCGGGAATTTTATGGTAAGTGAAAGTGATGAGCTTATCGCGATAGATTTTGGGTGTATTAAACAAATTCCCCTGGATTTCTATGAACCTTATTTTTCTCTTACAAACAGGGAAAATTTAAATAATCAGGAATTCTTCCACGAAAAATTATTCGAGTTGGAGATTCTCGATGAAAACGATTCTCAAAAAGAAAGGGAATTCTTTACAGGTATGTTCTATGAGATGTTTGAGATGTTCTCTACACCTTTTCAATCTGAAAGATTTGATTTCACCGATCAGAAATTTTGGAATAATCTCACTCGTCTTAGTGAGAAATATTCCAAGGATCCCGAATTGAGAAAAATGAATGGAAATAGAGGAAGCAGGCATTTCCTCTATATGAGCAGAACCTTTTTTGGCCTCTACAATCTTTTACATGATATTAAAGCAAATGTTGACATTAATGAGTTTAGAGTGTATCTCTAATGGTTGATTTATTGGTTAGGTTGTTAGGAAGCGTGGTTAGTACCCTACACTGGCCGCGCTTCCTTAATTTAAAAACCCGGCGATTGCCGGGTTTTTAATTAATTAAAGATTCTTAATCATTCTAATTTCCAAAATCCTCTTTTTCCGGCAGTTTTACTTCATTCTTGTCTTTATTCTTTACATATTTTTCCAGCCATTGATCCTGTTCCCATAGCACGTGAAGAACCGACTCTTTTGCACTGTATCCATGACTTTCCTTAGGAAGCATCACTAGCCTGGCGGTTGCTCCAAGACCTTTTAAGGCATTAAAATAACGTTCACTTTGCATAGGGTAAGTTCCAGAATTGTTATCAGCTTCCCCATGAATAAGCAGTAATGGAGTCTTCATTTTATCGGAATGCATAAAGGGAGACATGGTGTAATAAACTTCGGGGGCTTCCCAGTAATTTCTTTCCTCACTCTGGAAACCAAAGGGTGTAAGGGTGCGGTTATAAGCTCCACTTCGTGCGATTCCAGCCGCAAAAAGATCGGAATGCGAGAGAAGATTGGCTGTCATGAAAGCACCGTAGCTGTGTCCACCAACGGCGACCCGGTCCCTGTCTATATATCCCATTTTATCTACAGCGTCTATGGCAGCTTTGGCATTTGCAACCAGTTGTTTTCTAAAAGTGTCATTTGGCTCTTCATCGCCTTCACCCACTATAGGGAAGGAAGCATCATCCAGAACAACATAACCTCGGTTCACCCAGTAAATAGGGGACCCGTAATAAGGATAAGTGAAATCATTGGCATTTGAAGTGTTCTGTGAAGCAGAATTCTTGTCCTTATACTCCCTGGGATAGGCCCACATGAACATAGGTAATTTTTCAGGGTTCTCCTTATCATAACCTGCAGGCAGATAAAGGGTGGCATTGAGTTCAAGGCCATCATCCCGTTTGTAGGTTATCACCTCTTTGCTAATATTCTCCAGACTCTTGAACGGATTTTCGAAAGTAGTTATTTGGGTAAGTTCATTATCTGAATCTATATCCCTGATGTAATAATTTGGATATTCAACAGAAGATTCTATCCTAACCAGTATTTTACCCTCTTCCATATCCAAAGCTTCTACAAGGCTTTCTTTTTTGTTTTCAAATTTACTCTGGTAAAGTCTTTCAGTGTCTCCATCGTCAAGGTCTATCTTATCCACAAAAGGATACTGTCCATCTTCGGTGAAACCAGAACCTAATAAAAATGCGTCTTCTCCGTCAAGTTTCAAAATATCCCTTCCAAATTCATTTTTGGAAGTCACAAATCTTCCGGGATCGCTATAAACATCCTGATAGTTCCGGTCAAAAATGATCTCTGGTTCTTCGGAGGAGTCGGAAGGATCAAATACATAGGTCTTTGTATTTCGTGTATTCCACCAGTAATCGGTGGCTACTGCTATTTCATCATTTCCCCAAAGGATTCTGCTCCCACGGTTCTTAACTTTCAATAGGGATTTCCCTTCACCTTTGAATGGAGCCTCCAACTGGAAGAATTCATCGCGATACTCGGCTTCAACTTCAGGATCTCCACCATCCAGAGCTTCAACATATACAAGGCTGGCTGGTTTATCATTCCGCCATTCAAAGTCTCTTTTCCCTTCTCTTTCTGCCATAAACCCTTTCGGAAGATCTTCGATAAGTGGTACATCGTTGATCATATTGATTAGGTTTCCATTTTTATCATAAATGTTGGTCTCTGAAGGGAATCTATAGTAAGGAACCAGATAGGAAAAAGGCTTTTTTATATGTGTAACCATAACAAATTTACCATCGGGAGAGAACGAAATGTCACTATACATTCCGGGTTCCATCCATTTTGTGGCAGTGCCGTCAAGACTTACCTTCACCAGTTCTGATCTGGCCAACTGTTCAAAATTATATTCGTCATTCGGGTTTTTCAGCAGATCCTGGTAGGTTCGGTTCTGAGCTTCCTTACCATCACTTACTGAAACGGTTGGACCTGTAGGAACCGAAGTTTCGGGATCGATCAACTTTTTCCGGTCAGCAGGAAGCATGGTCACAAGCAGTGCTGAATTATCCCTGAACCAGTTAACGGTACTTCGCATGTTCGCATTCAAATTGGCATTGGTCAATTTACGAGCCGTAGCCGACTCAACATCAAGAATCCAAAGTTCCACTCCATTATCGGTAGTATGTGTAAAGGCGATTTTAGATTCGTCCGGAGACCAGTTAAAATTGGTCATTCTGGGTTCTTCGGGCAGTCCGGTCACTTCAGTAGGGGTATCGGCATCTACAGGCTTCACCTTGATTTCATTATAATATCTTGCCCGGCTATTTATGTTAGTTACGGGGTTTATCCTTAGACCCGCCAGGCGCATTTCCTCTTCACTCAATTCTGCAATGCTCTTAAACTGATCACGGTAGAGAAATAGCATCGTTTCCCCTTCACTGTCTATTATGGTAGAAGGGGCAAGAGGAACATCAACTAGTTCAAGGATTTCTTTTGGAGGTTTTTGGTAATCTAAATTTACCTGGGCAAGTGCACTGGAAACAATAAATAATAAGCCCGAAAGGCAGATAAAAATTCGGTTCATAAAGCAAGTTTTAAGTTGAAATTTAATCGACGGCAAAACCAGAAGGAATGTTAATGTTTATTATATTGCGCGTCCATTTTTTTACAATTTGCTTAAATTTAATAAGAATAAGTTTTAAAATCACAATAATTGTCGATGTATCAAACCAAAATTGCAGGATTAGGAAAATACGTTCCGGAAAATGTTGTCACTAATGATGATCTTTCCAAGATGATGGACACCAATGATGAATGGATCACCGAGCGTACGGGAATCAAAGAACGCAGGCATATTAAAAAAGGTGACGGTAATTCTACAGCCGTTATGGGTGTAAAAGCCGCCAAAATTGCTATAGAACGAGCTGGTATTTCCAAGGATGATATAGATCTAATAGTTTTTGCAACACTTAGTCCTGACTATTATTTTCCAGGTTGCGGGGTTCAGGTACAGGAAATGTTGGATATCGATACCTGTCCTGCACTTGACGTTAGAAACCAGTGCAGTGGATTTGTCTACGCAATTTCGGTAGCCGATCAGTTCATAAAAACCGGAATGTATAAGAATGTCCTGGTGATTGGAAGTGAGAATCATAGTGGCGGCCTTGATTTTACTACAAGAGGTCGTTCGGTCTCTGTAATTTTTGGCGATGGAGCCGGAGCCGCGGTTCTTACAAGAAGCGATCATAACGGACAGGGAATCCTGTCTACCCATTTGCATTCGGAAGGGAAACATGCACTTGAACTTTCACTGAAAGGGCCCAGTACAAATTACTGGGTGCCACAGATCATTAAAGATAATCCGCAGGGAGATGACATACCTTATTATCCATATATGAACGGGCAGTTCGTTTTCAAAAATGCAGTACAGAGATTTTCAGAGGTAATAAATGAAGGACTTCAGGCGAATGGACTGGAAGTTGCTGATATTGATATGCTAATTCCACATCAGGCTAACCTTAGGATCTCACAATTCATTCAGCAGAAATTCAGATTGAATGATGATCAGGTTTATAATAATATACAGCGTTACGGAAATACTACGGCAGCGTCCATTCCAATCGCCCTTACTGAAGCATGGGAAAATGGCCTGGTAAAAGAGGAGGATGTGGTTGTGCTGGCTGCTTTTGGTAGCGGCTTCACCTGGGGAAGTGCAATTATAAAATGGTAAATTAAAAGAGACCATCTTAAAAGTTAATTACCTGTCATTGCGGGGAACGAAGCAATCTTTACATTATTTGTATTTAAAAGACAGATTTCGTCACTTCGTTCGTAATGACGTCTGGATTGCCTTATTAGTCAGACTCTTTTTATTTTCCTGTGAAATATTTGTAAAGGTCGTAGATCCCAAAGAATATAAAGGCGATGGCCAGTATCATGCCAAATGTATCCGAATCTGAAGCTTCCATTTTCTGATAGAGCCTGAAACTTCCATATCCCAGGAAAATCAGTCCAAGAACCAGGTTCCAGATATTCTTTTTCGAGCTTTGTTCTTCGGTACCTGCTTCTTCGTTATTCATTTTCGAAATCTTTCGGGAATGTTGATTTTGCGATCTTTAAAGCTTCGTCATAGTGATTTTGCATTACAAAAAGCTGTGCCTGGTTAGGGACGCCTCCACCAAAACCAGCCCTAAGCCCGGAATCAAAATCATTTCTCACTCGTGAATGTATGCTGGCCTTCTCGTATAATTCCTGAAGGTATTGTACGTTGGTTTCTGGGCCTGTATATACGCGCTTATAACTTTCTTCTTCGCTCATCTTAATATTATTATATGTCTAAATTACAAATAAGCCCGAAGCTATGCGGTTTATTTAAACTGAAATTAACGTTCTAGGCATTGTAAAACTTGCTGTTCCAGATCTCGGTATTGAAATTCTTACCCATTTTGAATCCATAGAAGATCGAAAGTCCGGCGAACCATTTGAAGATAAAGAAAAAGACCATAAAGAATTCTGTTGTAGACTGTTCCTTAGTAAATAAGCCGTCAGGCACCAGGAGTGCGGCTAAAAAACTGGTCGCAAGAAGAAGTAATACAAAATTTTCAAGGGTCTTGAATGGCCACATGATCACTTTTCTTAAAGGGTGCAGGTCGTTACCCCATTTATGTATCAAATAATAATAGTCATTTCCAATTGGAGCAAAAAGAAGGGGATCGTCAGCATTCTCAAGTTTGAAAAGGCGGGAAGGAGCCACGATCTTAAATCCCTTAAGACTGATTTCATGGAGCTTTTCAAGTTCCTTTATTCTTATAAGAGCTTCATAGGGGATCTCACCTTTGAACAGTTTTGAGTCCAGGAATCTTAAGCGATAATTTACGCATATCCTGTGTATCTGGTCAAGATGGAAGATCTTTGCTGAGTCAAGAAGTTCAGGATTAAAATTATTATTCCCAACCTTACTGCCGTTATTGATCTCATCAAGAACTTTTTCATCCTTGATGCCGGTATTGCGAAAAATTAACGCAACTTCTTCCAGGATCTGATCTTCGGTAAGATTTTTATTTCTGACTTTGAGAAGTTGTTTTTCAACGTTTGTGCGGGGAATATTCAGCTTCATTTCCTTTTCCTTTAGCATCACTAAATTAGACAATTATAAGAAGAATAACAATTGAAAGAGACCAGATTGCTTATATCGAAAAGGCTGCACAGCTGTTAATTCTATCATAATTAGCCGGAATTTAAAAACCGTTTAAGGCTCCTCCTCGTTAATTTACTGAACATTAATAAAACAACAATTATGAAAAATCTAAGAATTTTTACCGCTTTATGTTTATTCCTTTTTATGGGAAGTATTGCAATTGGCCAGAATGATATGTCTGATACCAAAATGGTTGGGGGAGCCGAAATGTATCCTTCGAAGAATATTGTTGAAAATGCTGTAAATTCAAAGGACCATACCACTTTAGTAGCAGCTGTGCAAGCAGCCGAACTTGTAGAGGTGCTCAAGAGCCAGGGGCCGTTTACCGTATTTGCACCAACAAATTCAGCATTTGAAGACCTACCTTCCGGAACGGTAGAATCTCTTTTAAAAGAAGAGAATCAGAAGAAACTGCAGGCTGTATTGACCTATCATGTTTTAGCTGGGGATTATAAGGCCGGCGACATTGTAAATGCAATCGAAAATGGAAATGGAAAAGCTAGTTTTAAAACCGTGAATGGCGGTGAAATTTCAGCCATGTTAGATGGAGATATGGTGAAGCTGAAGGATGCGGCTGGGAATGTGGCTACAGTTACTATTGCAGATGTTGATCAGTCTAATGGGGTAATCCACGTAATAGATAGCGTGCTTTTACCTGCTAAATAGATTTTTTAAACAGAACTTAAAAAAGCGGCTTCAGGCCGCTTTTTCCGTTAAATAAAAGTCAAAGTCATTCAATAAACTTTTTATTTAGGCACATTCAGGTTACTTTGATTAAAACTGAAAATTTTACACCTATGAAATTATTTAGAACCAGGCTTCTTATAATTAGTATTTCACTTGTACTCGCTGCATGTGGGTCCAGCGGTCCTACGGCCAAAGATGATTTAAAGAAGCTGGAGTCCTATGAATCCTATGCCTATCTTCCTAATAAGGATACCATAATAAGCCGAGATTATGATAATTATGCGATCCAGGAAACCATTATTGAAACTATCAATGCCAATATGACCGAGGAGGGCTATGTTCTGGATAAGCGACAGCCAGATGTACTGGTATATGTTCATCCCATGTTCGATGAAGAGATCGCCGTAAATGCGAATCCGGTGTATACCAACTATGCATATTACCGCCCGGGGTTTTACATTGGCCCATATTATAAGGATTATATGTATGACAATTACTTTACAGTGCAAAGAGTTGATGGACCTCGCGTAGAACAGATACCATACAGGGAAAGATCTATCGTGATAGATTTTATAGATCGCAGAAGCAAGGAAATTCTGTGGAGAGGTACTTCAACTGAAACTATAGAAACCAGAAGGTTACAGCGGGAGATAAGGCAGTATATAGATGAGATCTTTAAAGACTTTCCGTAGTGGTTAAGTTAGGTTGGAGAAAAGGAGGCTGTCTAAAAAGTCTATAAAACGTCATCCTGTTCCGATAGCTATTGGATTTATTTCAGGGTCATAACTAATTGAAAATCAATATAAATTAGAAGCTGAAACAAGTTCATCTTGACGAAATAAGTTCTTTTTAGACATCCTCTTTTTTTATCTCAATTCAGCCTTCAGTTCTTTTTCAAATCTGTCCTGTAGTTTATTCATCATTTTATCCACCTGCTTATCAGTAAGGGTTTTGTTTTCGTCCTGGAAAACGAAACTTACCGCATAACTCTTTTTCCCTTCTGGTAGATTCGCTCCTTCGTATACATCAAAGAGGTTGACTTCTTTAAGGAGTTTTCTTTCGGTTTGATGGGCTATGTGTTCTATTTCTTCATAAGAAACCGAATTATCAAGAAGCAGCGCAAAATCTCTTCGCATATTCGGATATTTCGGAATAGGAGAGAAGCTGGTCTTCTGTTTTTTGGCCATTTCCAGAACTTCCTGCCAGTTGAAATCGGCAAAGATCACCTCCTGTTCAATATCCAGTTTTTTAAGAATGGTTTTTTTCACTACTCCAAATTCGACTAGTTTAGCCTTTTTGGTGCTAAATTGAAGCCCTTCCGAAAATATATCGCTTTTAGACGCTTTGGCTTTCAGATTATGTATGCCAAGCTTTTCGAAGATCGAATTTATCACTCCTTTCAGATAGAAGAAATTGCCGTTCCCAGGTATACTGTTCCAGCTTTCTTCCATTCTTTCGCCCGTAATAAACAATGAAAGGTGTTTATTTTCCTGTCTTCCACTAACATAGGAATGATAGGTCTTTCCAAATTCAAAGATCCTTACATTATTCCTTTTCCGGTTGATGTTATAACTCAAAGTTTCAAGACCGGAGAATAACATGCTTTGGCGTAAAACGGCAAGGTCCTGGCTTAACGGATTCAGCATTTCCACCTGGTACTCCTCATTTTGCTCTTCACTCAATTCATTGTATTCAGCTGAAGTAAGTGAGTTCGCCATCGTTTCATAAAATCCCTGGCCAATAAGCTGTGAAGCAATCAGGTTCTGTACCTTATAATCTTCAAATTTCGAAGAATTGGCTACCGAAAGACTTAGCTTATCACCAAATTTTATATTGTTATAGCCATAAACCCGAAGGATCTCTTCGATCACATCAGATTCCCGCTGAACATCAACACGGTAGGAAGGAATGGTAAGTCCCATTCCGGTTTCGGTAACATTATTTACCCTTATCTCTAGGGAAGCAAGTATAGATTTAATAGTTTCCTGCTGCAGGTTTTCACCTATGAGCTTGTTTACTTTTTCGAAGGTGAGGAATACCTGAAAGTCTTCAATCTTTTTGAAATACAGGTCATCAATATCACTGGTGATCTCTGCACCTGATATCTCTTTGATAAGCAGAGCCGCCCGCTTTAGTGCATATTCTACCGAATTCGGGTCTATTCCCCTTTCAAACCTGAAGGAAGCATCGGTGCTAAGTCCATGTCTTTTTGCTGTTTTCCTTACACTCACAGGATTAAAATAAGCACTTTCCAGGAATACCTGGGTGGTACTTTCAGTTACTCCACTGCTAATTCCGCCAAATACTCCTGCAATACATAAAGGTTTTTCCGCATCACATATCATCAGATCTTCTTCATGAAGTTCTCTTTCCACCTCATCCAGGGTTGTGAATTTGGTGCCAGCATTTAAGGTCCTTACATTTATTTCGTTACCCGCAATTTTACTGGCATCGAAGGCGTGAAGTGGCTGGCCTAATTCATGCATTACATAGTTAGTGGCGTCCACTACATTGTTTTTAGGTGTAATGCCTATAGCTTTTAACCTGTTTTTAAGCCATTTCGGAGATTCAGCAACCTTAACCTCAGAGAGTGTGACTCCACAATAACGGGGAGCGAGGTCTGAATCCTCTACTTTTATCTGGATCTTCAGGCTTCTGCTATCCACATGGAAGCTGCTCACCGATGGGGTGATAAGTTCCAGTTGCTGACCTTTTTGCTGGTATCCGGCCTTTAGATCCCGGGCTACTCCCCAGTGGCTCATGGCATCAGCGCGGTTGGGAGTAAGTCCTATCTCAAATACTTCGTCGTTTTCAACGTCAAATATTTCTGCTACCGGAGTACCTGGAACCAGTTCGTTATCCATCACCATGATACCCTCATGGCTTTGCCCCAGGCCGAGTTCTTTTTCTGAACAGATCATTCCATAACTGGCCTCTCCACGAATTTTTCCTTTCTTTATTTCCCAGGATTCCCCGGTTTCATCATATAGTACTGAACCTATAGTTGCCACTGGAACCTTTTGTCCAGCTCCTATATTTGGAGCTCCGCATACTATTTGTACTTCTTCACCATTACCAATATTCACTTTGGTGAGTTGTAGTTTGTCAGCATTAGGATGCTTATCGCAACTTAACACATGACCTACTACCACACCTTTAAGTCCACCTTTGATGCTTTGAAAGTTCGTGATACCTTCCACTTCAAGTCCAAGGTCTGTGAGTAACTCTCCGGTTCTTTCGGCAGTTTCGGGTAATTTGATAAACTGTTTCAGCCAGTTATATGAAATCTTCATGAATATTCTTTTTCAGGCTGCAAAGATAGTATTACCAATTTTTTTAGCATAATTAAAAGCCAACTTTGAGAAGTAGAATTATAAAAAGAGGCTGTCTAGAAAGTTTATACAACGTCATCCAGTTCCGATAGCTATCGGAATTATTTCAGGATCTTAACTAATTAAATTCAATATCAATTAGAAGCTGAAACAGGTTCAGCTTGACGAAATAAGGACTTTTTAGACAGCCGCTTCAGATTTTTGAATCAGGAAAATATCAGTTCTGCTTTTTAAAATCCATGTGAGCAACCGGATTCTTGGCCTCACTGTTACTAAGGTCATGAATATCCCATGCAATCTCACCCGATTTTTTATTAAGAACATGTTTTATTTTTTTCTTCTGACCATTTTCTTCATATTTTTCTATCATTACAATTTCATTGGGAGCCGATTTTTGGATCTTGATCGTGGATGTTTCAATACCTGTCATGGAGTTTCCAACCCATACCATATCATATTCTTCATCTACAGCATCATAGGCGATTATACGGCTGCCAATATAATTACCAGATTTATCATGTAAAACTCCGGTCAAAAGAGTATTGTCCTCGTTTGCAGTAAATTCTACACTGCCTTCCCTTTGTAAAATTTTTTCTCCATCCTGAAATCCAAAATTTTTCGTTGACCATTTACCTTTGAGAAATTGAAGTTCGGTGCCGGCACCTTCTATTTTGGCCAGTTTGGTCTTGGAAGCTTCAAGCATTTGAGCTTTTCGTTCCAGATCTTCCATAGTGGCTGAAAGATCTATAGCCTTCTTGTAGTTTTTCCTGGCTTTTTCTTCATCTCCTTTTTCCATTAAAAGATCGGCATAAGAATCATATGGATTGGCTTCATCGGGATATTCATCTATCTGTGCGAGAAATACTTTTTCCGCGGCTTCAAGGTCGCCTTCATCCATTAATCTGTAGCCTAATACATTCAGTGGTTCTGTGAGAAATGTGTAGACATCGCCCTTTACTGAACTATTGTTGTAATCCTTTAGGGTTTTCTCGATACCATTTTCTTTATAATCCTTATAAAGCTCATCAGTAATGTTATCAATTTTTTCCTGTGCAAAAACAAGGCTAATGCTAAAAAGCAGCATTAAAGCCAAAAATCCTCTGGTGATATTCTTTGATTTCATAATCCTGAATTTTTATGGTTATTATTAAATGAATTCAAATTCAAATTCCAGGGGCATGGAACAGCAATAATTGAGGAGGTAAACAGGGGGTGTTGTAAGATTTCTGAAAAACTTTGTTCCTCAGCTTTTTAAAGATAATAAAAAAATGCTTTAAAGTCTTGGTGCAGAAATAAAAAAAGGGCCGGAGCCCTTTTTTAAATATGCATTTTCCGAATTTTTTAATCTTCGCAAGCACTGGATTCATTGTAAGCTTCCAAAGCATCCTTTACGGCATTGATCTCTTCTACTGAATATCCGGCAGGATTTATAATCATGTCATCAGCTAGTGACACTGAAGTACCAATTACCGAATCATCTCCTCCAATTAAGATATTAAATTTGGTGGCTATTAGATGATGTTTTAAGGATAATATCGCATCTCCCTGTACTGGAGTTCTCATGATATCCAAAAGTTCCATTTTATTATATTCTTCATCTCCTAATACCAATTTGTCGTCGCTAGTTTCTTCATCCTCATCCTCATCTGCCATAGGCCATACATCTTCCTGGTTTCCTGGACTGTCAGGGCCATGTGTTTTCCAGTAACCAAATCCGTATAGGCAAATGTTACATGGTTGAGATTTACAAAAAAATTCAGCCGACCATTTACTGGCCCTGTAGTCATTTCCTTGAGGATTTTCAGCACGTACTCTAAAAACATATTCTTCATTACAATCCCATTGCATATAGCAATCAGCTTCTCCTAATCCAATAAAATCTGCAAGATCAACTGGATAAGATTCGCCTTCTAAAAGTTCATGGTCTGTAGCTATGAATTTAAATGTACATGGACTTTCAATCCATTTAGAATTATTGTTCTCAAAATCCAATTTGGTCATCCACTCTACTTTGAAACCTCCTGGAGTGCCATAGGTTCCAGCTTCCACGTTAACGATCCAATTTGTTTCAGTTGCTTCTCCACAAGTTATAAGAGGAACACCCAATTCAATTGGACTATTACTATTTTGAGCTTTAACTCCTGCATCGTAACTTTCAACCTGGTCAATTTCGATGCTTTCTACACTACATCCATGCACTACTAAAATAAGTAGTGATAGGTAAATTATTTTTTTCATAATCGGTTAGTATTTAAAAAATTAAGGACTATGAATTTACAGAAATGGGGGATATCCCGTATTTTTTGTACAATCTTTTCGATGTAAGAATATAAATAATCGTTGTAGGACTTAGATTACTGATTTTTAAATGTTTATCTAGCTGATATAATTCCAGATAGTCTTGTTTTTTACAAGACGGGAATAGGCATTTTTGATCATCAGATTCTTTTCCATGGATAGGTTAGGATCCTCTTGAAGTATCTTTGAAGCGTAAAATCTTGCCGATTTAAGGATAGAATTATCCTTCACTATATCTGCGATCTTAAGGTTTAAGACCCCGCTTTGCTGAGTACCCATCATATCCCCGGGACCTCTTAATTTAAGATCTACTTCCGCGATCTCAAAACCGTCATTAGTAGAGGTCATCGTTTCCAGCCTTGTTTTGCTATCTGAAGAAAGTTTGTGGCTGGTCATAAGGATGCAATAGCTTTGTTCGGCACCTCGACCAACCCTTCCTCTTAGCTGGTGTAATTGTGAAAGTCCAAACCTTTCAGCACTTTCTATTATCATTACACTGGCGTTGGGAACATTTACCCCCACCTCTATAACGGTTGTGGCTACCATGATCTGTGTCTCGGCCCGTACAAACCTGTCCATTTCGTAATCCTTATCTGCCGGTTTCATTTGACCATGCACAATGGAGATCTGATAATCCGGAAATTCCCTGGCGATACTTTCATAGCCATCCATCAGATCCTTATAATCCATTTTTTCAGATTCCTGGATAAGCGGATATACTATATAAACCTGTCTTCCTTTTTGAATTTCCTCCCTGATGAACCTGAACACCTTTAAGCGGTTACTGTCAAATCTGTGAACGGTCTTAACTGGTTTTCTTCCCGGAGGAAGTTCATCTATTACCGAAATATCAAGGTCCCCGTACAGGCTCATGGCCAGTGTTCGTGGGATTGGAGTTGCCGTCATCACAAGGATATGGGGAGGTATTTCGTTCTTCTTCCAGAGCTTCGCGCGCTGAGCTACTCCAAACCTGTGCTGTTCATCTATGATCGCCAGTCCAAGATTTTCAAATTTTACCTTGTCTTCCAATAAGGCATGCGTGCCGATTAGAATATCGATCTCTCCATTTTCAAGTTCTTCATGTATCTCTTTTCTTTGGGAGGTTTTCGTGGAACCTGTTAGAAGGCGAATATTTACTTTAAGATTTTCGCAAAGCTCGTTAAGGCCATTATAATGCTGTATGGAAAGAATTTCTGTGGGAGCCATTAGGCAGGCCTGGAATCCATTGTCCAGAGCTATGAACATAGACATTAAGGCGACTATGGTCTTTCCTGAACCCACATCTCCCTGGAGTAGACGGTTCATTTGTGCGCCACTTCCCATATCACTGCGTATTTCTTTGATCACTCTCTTTTGAGCGGTGGTAAGCTCAAAGGGCAGGTGATCCTGGTAGAATTCATTGAAGTTTGCCCCGATCCTGTCAAAATTGAAACCTTTGATCTTCTGCTTATGAAGCATGTTTTTTCTTATCAGTTGAAGCTGAATAAAGAATAATTCTTCAAATTTGAGCCTGAACTGGGCCTTGGCCAGCAACTCCTGACTCCTGGGAAAGTGGATATTGAAAAGGGCCTCAGCTTTTGGGATCAGCTTCAGCTCATTTATCAATTCATTATTAAGACTTTCAATGAATTTCAATCCGGTTTGCTGAAACATTTCCTGCATAAGCTTCATGATCACCCGGTTGGTAATTCCCTTTTTTACCAGCATCTCAGTAGACGGGTAAACAGGTTGCATGGCAGTTCGAAGGTTCTTTTTATAATCGGCTACCAGCTCCATTTCGGGATGAGGCATGCTGAACATGCCATTAAACCAGTTCGTTTTGCCAAAGATCACATATGGTGTGTTCAGTTTAAGGTTTTCACGAATCCATTTATGTCCCCTGAACCATACAAGCTCCATTCTTCCGGTGTCGTCTACAAAATCAGCCACAAGCCGTTTTCCACGTTTCTGCTCAACCATCTTGATATGAACAATCTTACCAACTATCTGAACCTCAGAAGAATTTCTTTGCAGTTGGGAGATCTTGTAAAATCCGGTTTTGTCTATATAGCGATTGGGGAAAAAGTTAACGAGATCCCGGTATGTTGCAATATTGAGTTCTTTTTTAAGCAATTCGGCCCTGTTGGGGCCAACGCCTTTCAAATACTCAATGGGGGTTTGCAACAGGTTTTGCATCATATAAACGAAGATATTAAAACCGATTTATTTCTTAAGCTTCCATTTTGAGAATAGTTGTTTAAGCTATAAAATTTATGGATTGAAGCGCCGATTTTGTAATTTGCAGAAGTTATTCTTCAGGATTACATGCGAAAAAATATAGCTTTTCTGGTCATTTTCTACTCAGTTGTTCTGATGGCTCAGGAAAAACAAATTCCCCAAACAGAATATTTCGATTTTAAAAAAGTGGAGGCGAATGTAAGGATACAGCCTGTTGCCAGTGAAGTAGACGGCAGGGTTTCCTTTGATTTTGAAATTTTAAATCAAACCGATACGCTTTATATAGATGGAAGAAAAATGCAGTTCAGGGATGTTAGACTTAATGGGAATCCTGTTAAATTTTTCAGTGATAACAGGCGACTATATGTGGTCACGGAGTTTCTTCCTTCTAAAAATAATCAGTTGACCTTAACCTACAAAGTAAAACCTGAAGCTGGGATGTATTTTATAAACTGGGAATTCCCAGATTTAGATGACTCTGAAAAACAGGTCTGGACACAGGGACAGGGCAGGTATACTTCAACCTGGTTGCCAAGCTTCGATGATATGGAGGAAAAAGCCGAGTTCGATCTTAGTATAGAATTTCCTTCGGGGTATGAAGTTATATCGAATGGTGTTCTCAAGAACACTAAAAATATGGGTGATTCTCTTACCCACTGGGAGTTCGATATGGAAAAGCCTATGAGCAGTTACCTGGTCGCAGTTGCTGCGGGTAAATATGCTTCTCAGAATATAGCCTCTGCAACAGGCGATGAGATCCAGCTTTTTTACAGGCCGGAAGACTCGCTTCTATTCGAGCCTACTTACAGGTATACAAAAATGATCTTCGATTTTCTTGAAAATGAGATAGGTGTGCCCTATCCATGGCAGAATTACAAGCAGGTGCCTGTTCGGGATTTTCTCTACGCAGGGATGGAAAATACGGGAGCCACAATTTTTTCCCAGGCACTTATGACCGATTCTATTGGTTTTAAAGACAGGAATTATGTGAATGTGAATGCTCATGAACTGGCGCACCAGTGGTTTGGTAACCTGGTGACAGAAAAGAACAGCAAACATCACTGGCTTCATGAAGGTTTCGCGACCTATTATGCCTTACTTGCCGAAAGAGAGATCTTTGGCGAGGATTATTACTACTGGAAACTTTTTGAAACCGCCGAAGAACTAAAACAACTCAGTGATTCCGGAAAAGGGCAGGCACTGCTCAACCCAAAAGCAAGTTCTCTTACATTCTATCAAAAGGGAGCCTGGGCATTGCATATTCTGAGGGAAAAAATTGGAGATGAAGCCTTTAAAAAGGGGGTGAAAAAATACCTGGAACTGTATGGATTTCAAAATGTAGAGAACAGTAACTTCATTGCACAAATGGAACTGGCATCGGGCCAGGATCTCTCAGAATTCGTTAAGAACTGGCTTGAACAATCAGCTTTTAAGGCTACTGAAGCCCTTGAATCTCTTAAGAAATGCCAATTTATTAAGGATTATCTGGCTATAGCTGCTTTACGGGAAATTCCTCTTGATCAAAAATATGACCTTCTGGCCAGGGCGCTCGATTTTCCGGTGAATGATTATATAGGGCAGGAGGTGGTGCTCCAACTGTCAGGTTTGCAATCTACTGAAGCAATTAAATTATACAGCAAAGCCCTTGAATCTAATAATGTTTTTGTGAGGCAGGCCGTGGCCATGAGTATGGATATGATTCCTCTGGACCTTAAAGAAGAATTCCAATCACTATTAAATGATGATTCTTACCTCACCCGCGATGGAGCCCTTTTTAGTTTATGGGAACAATACCCTGAAGATAGAGCAGATTATTTGAGTGAGACAAAGGGACTGGATGGATTCTATAATAAGAATATAAGGATGCTCTGGCTCATCTTGAATCTTGTCACTCCTGAATTTGAACCTGAAAAGACTAAGTCATATTACGAAGAACTTGCAGGCTACACCGCAGTTTGGAGGCCATTTCAGGTTAGGGAAAATGCATTTAGCCATTTATATCAGATAGGAGCATTTAACCGGGAGAGCTTGCAAAGCCTCATTAAGGGAACACAGCATCATACCTATAGCTTTAGGAATTTTTGCAGGCAGTTGCTTACTGAATTGATGGCGAACGAAGAATACAGGAAGGAACTAACAGATCTTTCTCAGGTGATGGCTGAAGAGGAAACAGTATACCTTAGATCTAAAATCAACGGATAATATGCGCGCGCTGGTTATTTCAGGAGGGGGCAGCAAAGGGGCTTTTGCCGGTGGAGTCGCCCAGTATCTTACCGAGGAATTGAAAAGGGAATACGATATTTTTATCGGTACCTCAACCGGGAGTCTTTTGATCTCCCATATGGCCCTGCATAAAGCCGAAAAAGTAAAGAGAGTATATACTTCTGTAAACCAGTCCAGTATTTTTAGCAGCCGGCCTTTTTTGATTCATAAAAAGCATGGTTATGAGAATATCAGTATAAATCACTTCAATGTGTTGCTCAATTTTCTAAGGGGCAGGAAAACCTTTGGAGATAGTTTCAATTTAAAAAAACTATTGAAGAGAACATTTACCAGGGAGGAGTTCGAAGAATTAAAAGCGGGTCCCAAGGATATTGTGGTAACCGTTTCAAACCTGTCTCTTAACGAGGTTGAGTATAAATCCATTAAGGATTACGAATACGAAGATTTTATTGAATGGATCTGGATATCCTGTAACTATACACCCTTTATGAGCCTGGTGAAAAAAAATGGTTGTGAATATGCCGATGGAGGGCTTGGTTCCATGGTTCCTATAGAAGAAGCGATAAAAAGAGGGGCTACTGAAGTTGATGCCATCATTCTTAAGACAGAGGTTACTTACTTTAACAGGTTACCGTCCAGAAATGTGTTTTCTCTCATCACCAATCTTTTTGCTTTTATGCTGGATCGTATAGAACGTCAGAATATTCAGATTGGGAAATTTGCCGCTTCCCATAACGATACTATCCTGAATTTCTATTATACACCTACTGTACTGACTACCAATTCTCTTATTTTTGATGAAGAGAAAATGACGGAATGGTGGGAAAGTGGCTTTGAATTTGCTAAACATATGAATAAAGAGTTAGACCAAATAGAACCTTAATGCGAGCATTGGTAATATCTGGAGGGGGTAGTAAGGGAGCTTTCGCTGGTGGCGTCGCTCAATACCTTATTCAGGAACAAAAGAGAAATTATGATCTTTTTCTGGGTACGTCAACCGGGAGCCTTTTGATCCCTCACCTGGCAGCCGGAAATATTCAGAAGATCTACGATATATATACTAATGTTACCCAGCGTAAGATATTTAGTATTAACCCGTTTATCGTGAAGAAAAAGGAAGGTCGTGAATATGTGACCATCAACTATCTAAATACGATATGGCAGTTCATAAGGCAACGACGAACATTTGGAGAAAGTAAGGCCCTGAAGCGAAATATCAGGAAAAACTTTTCCCATCAGGATTTCACCGAACTTAGGAATAAGGTCAAAGACGTTGTTGTTACCGTCTCAAATCTTTCAAAGAACAGGGTAGAGTATAAGTCTATCCATGAATTTGAATATGATGATTTTTGCGACTGGATCTGGATATCCTGTAATTATATCCCGTTTATGAGCCTTGCCCAGAAAGATGGATTTGAATATGCCGATGGTGGTCTTGGTTGTGTTGTCCCAATAAGGGAAGCCATAAAACGAGGTGCGACTGAAGTGGACGCGATTATCCTGGAAGCCGAAAATATGGAGTATAATAAGATACTCGGAAAAAACCCTTTTTCCCTGATGGTAAATTTATTCGGTTTTTTACTGGACCAGGTGGAGTATCATGATATTGTTGAAGGAAAGCTTGCAGCAATGAATAAAAAAGTAAAGCTTAATATTTATTATACTCCAACAAGACTAACTGAAAATTCACTGGTCTTTAATAAAAAAGCAATGACCCAGTGGTGGCAACAGGGATACGAGTACGCCGAAGAGAAAGAACTGCAACGAAAGGCAGAAAAATCTTCCTGGTTTAGATTAGGCTTCTAACCTCCTTTTTGATGTAGGAAAGTCCGGCATCTGTGGGTGACTGCTTATCCATTAAACTTTTCAGGATTAACTCTCTTAATTCATCGGCATTGTTTATATCTTCTTTCACAGATGCTTTTCGAATTAGAGATATGGTAGCATTCTTTGAGGTCTTGATATAATCCCAACACTCATTCGTTATATAGATTTGCTGAGCAATATTATGCTCAAACTCCTGCTCGATGGTAGCTATTAGAAGGTTTGCATATAAATTGGGGTCTTCAGATCCTGGTTTCACCCGAAAAAGTATCTGGCCCGGGGATATTCTTTCAAGAAATAGTGCCAGCCGCTCATAAGCCTGCAGTTTGATAGGTAAAGCGGTTTTCCGGTTTTCTCTTAACATTAGGAATTTTCTTCGGTTTTCTTCATTTCTGGAATAGGAGTGAAAGAAATAGAAGGAAACTAATCCAACAACCACCGCCGGTAATATTGCGTATAAAAAATCAAGTATATCTGTTTCGTTCATTAGTTTTTATGTTTAATCTATGGCATTTTCAGTCTTGCGCATTTTTTTCAGATTTAGATTTCCGCCTAAATGCGGACAATCCAGAAGCTCCTGAACAGAGGTGAAATTTACTTTATCTTTATGGTATGAAAAAGCGGTTGCCAGAGTTTTTGCCAGATTTTTATCGCTTAGATTGATATCCACATCATCGGTATTGAACTGGCATGGATGTTCATATCCGCTTGCATGGCAAATTTGAAGAAGCTCCTTTCTGAATTTTGTAAAGTAAAAATTGGTACGTATTGCTTTATCCTTCACATTGATGCCTGCCTGTAACCATTTGTTTTGTGTTGCTACTCGGAAATTATGCTGGATGGTATGTTTTATATTAAATAAGATATCGGCAATGGCAACAATACATAAAAAGATAAGTATCCATCCCCACCATGGAATATCCTTCATTATCCTAAACACTTCCTGCATTTAAGACTGGTTTAGGTAGTCCAGGGTAAGCTGGGTCATAGTCTCTACTCCTAAAAGCAATCCTCTTTCGTCTATAAAAAAATCTGGTGTATGATGTGGAGCAGGATTCTCTACGCCTGGAGTT
>JAWWBH010000012.1:0-25496 GCA_033721075.1 Christiangramia sp. | reverse complement strand
TTTCCTGTTTCATCAGAAGGATAACCGGTATTTGGACCCGAAAATTGAACTTTCCCCGGGGTAAAAATTAGCTTAACCTCAACCGCGATCCCTGCCCCCATATATCCACAAAAATCTACCTGCCTGCAGCCTTTGGTCACCGGGATATAGCAAGCTTGAGTTGCATGAAGTATAGGTTTACAGCTTTACGGATCTTCCGTTCACGAAGGCATTTTTCAATATTGAATAAAAACTCATAGGCGGCTCCCATACAGCCTGCATTTTGTGAAGGTCCAATAAGGAATGGAACAGGATCGTTTTTAAAATCCTCCAGAGCTTTACGGGTTTTCATAGCTCTGTTAGGAGTTTTAAAATAATGAGCATATTTAATACGATAAATTTAAGGTCCCTTAAAAAGATTTATAGCCACAAGTGTTATCCAATCCTGATTTTAACGCTTTTATATTGCCGGAAAGTTTCTATTTATGTCAATATTATTCATCAAAAACCTTGTGAAAAAACAAAATCCTTTCACACTCCTTGTAAAGAACTGCAAAAGGATTCTGAAGATTTAGTAGTTTAATTCTGGTTTATACCATCAAATTAAACATTGTGGATGATCACATTAACTATAGCCCCTATAACTGCAAGTAATATTAGCGCTAAAGCTAATGTTACTCCAATCTTGGCAAAAACATTTAAGCCTCTAAGAGAGCTATTATAATTGTGAACAAAATCAGTAAAAATTTCCATACGGGGTACAATTTTAAATTCACACTCAACTCCCTTAAATTTAACTCCTTATATGCTCACCGCAAAAATTAATCGTTGAACAAACGATAAAATAGGCGTACAGCATCTTCCATTTTTTTGCTGTAAAAATTTTATCTAATTTCCTTCAAAATGGACTGGATTTTAGATGCTTATTTGATAATTAAATGGATTCCAAACATGATTTCCATCATAGTATTCTAAAGTTTTTAATTCTAATTTAAAAGCCGATTAAACGACTTTACGCCGGCGTTATCCAAATAGATTAAACTATGAAAAAGTCCAGCCTCGATGTCTACCTGATTTTACCTATCAAGAATTTTATAGAAAAACAAACCTCGGTTGGCATTAGCCTGATTATATCCACTCTTCTGGCAATTAGTATAGCCAATTCCCCACTTTCAAGCTATTATCATGATTTTTGGAAACAGGAAATATTCGTGGGCCTTAATGACTTTGTGATACGTAAAAGTTTACTTCACTGGATAAATGATGGGCTCATGTCTATGTTTTTCTTTCTTGTGGGGCTTGAGCTTAAAAAGGAGATCATACACGGGGAACTCTCCAGTCTAAGAAGAGCGGTTTTACCTGTAGCCGCAGCGATAGGAGGTATGTTATTCCCGGCCCTGATCTACTTTTTATTCAATTCCGGTACCGACTCAATTTCGGGATGGGGCATCCCCATGGCTACCGATATAGCTTTTGCACTGGGAATTCTGTACCTGTTGAACGATAAGGTCCCGGTCTCTTTAAAAATATTCCTTACCGCAATCGCAATTGCTGATGATATGGGAGCCGTTCTGGTAATCGCCTTCTTTTATACCGAACAGATCTCTCTCCAAAGCCTGGGAATAGGCTTGTTCTTTCTCCTTGTGCTGCTTGGGGCCAATTACATTGGGATAAGGAATAATCTGTTCTATGCAGTAATGGGAATCGCGGGACTCTGGCTGGCGATATTGCTTTCAGGAATACATGCTACCATAGCAGCAGTACTGGCTGCCTTTGCTATTCCTACAAGCAAAAGAATAAACACACCTCTCTTTCTCAGAAAAGTGAAATTCCTCTCCTATAACATCAAAACCCTGCTTAAAAAACCTTCCAAAAAAGCGAGGCAAAGCCAGGAAAAGATCACTGAAACCATATGTAAATTCTCACTCCTCACACAGGATGCCACTCCTCCACTTCAGCGACTTGAAAATGCATTGCATCCTTTTGTGAGCTTCGTGGTATTACCATTATTTGCTTTCGCCAATGCCGGAGTGAGCTTTACAGCAGAATCTTTTTCATATTTCCTAAAGCCAGTAAGTCTTGGAATCCTTCTGGGATTAATTCTGGGAAAATTCTTCGGGATCGTATTATTTACACGTCTTATGGTAGCCCTAAAAATATCCAGCCTTCCCAAAAAAGTACACTGGAAGCATATTTATGGTGTAGGCCTTTTGGGAGCGATAGGATTTACAATGTCACTTTTTATAACCGAACTAGCCTTTGATAGTGAAACCTACCTGGATCAGGCTAAAATCGGTATTTTTTCAGCTTCCTTACTGGCTGGAATCCTTGGTTATTTTTATCTGAAGATTATCAGGACCTGAAAATAATTACATTCTTATGAACCTGCGGCGTCCATTCCCCTCCTGAGCCTTACCCCCTCCAAAACTGCTGAATTTATAGGTGAAGCTAATCATCCCGTATCGCCGAAGGATAAGATTATTTACATCCTGGATATAATCGTCTCCCACAACTCTGCGGGTGTCCACATTTTGGTCGAGAAGGTCATAAACCTTTACTTTCAAGGTGGCCTTTTCATTTAAGAACTGGTATCCCAGGCTTGTATTCCATAATAAGGATGTATTGTCAAAACCAGGTGATACGTTTCCATATACGTTATAGGAAATATCATTTCCAAATACAACATTTTTAGGCCAGTAGGTGGTTGTTTCCAAAGCCAGGTTATGGTTCACATAGCTCTGGTCCCGCCCCCGGTTAATATCATAGCTGATATCGTTATAAGAAATCGAATATCGCGGGCTTATTTCAAGAAGCTCATCAATGGCATATGATAAAAAGATAGAAGGGTTTAAGGTATATTGATCAGAATTATATTTCACGGCATTGATGAAACCAACATTGCGATTATAATTAGCACCCAGTCTTAGCCTGTAACGAAACTCCCGCTCATCCTTTTTATAGGTCTTGGTATAACTTGTTCCAATGTATCCATTAACCACTCCATCTACATTGGTATAGGTAGTCTGCCGAACGAAATCCTCATTTAAACTACTTACCGCGACCACCTGGTTATTGGTAAAATTCAGATTGAAATAACTGAAAAATCCACTCCTGGTAGCAAAATCAAAATTTCTGAAATTAAAATTTATTCTTTGGTTGAAAGCTGGCTTTAATTCAGGGTTTCCTATAACAATATTCAGAGGGTTCGTACGATCTTCAACAGGCTGCAATTGCCTTACCGATGGAACATTGGTTCTCGTGCTGTATCCCAGGTGCAAACTCCTGGACCGCTCTATGGTATAACGCACGTCAGCATCCACAAACACATTATTAAAAGTATTATCAAATGAGACTTCATCAATAAAGTTATTTGTTTGAAGCCTGGTGCTAAGTAATCCCAACTCGGTATCTACCCTCCATTTTTCGCCTTCATAATTGATCCCGGCATTAGGGGTATGAATATAACTTATCACTTCAAAGTCATTGCTAAGTAATGGATCGAAATTGTTGTATTCCCCATTTTCGGAATTAAAGACACTCCTTGTATTGGTAGATTTTGAAGTTTTGAAATTGTAATTTAAATCCAGAAATAATTGATCTCCCAGAACACTTCTCTTAGATGCGCCCACTTCAAGTGAATTTTGATTCTCATCCTGGTCAATGTACTGGTCCTGGATCTTAGTTTCTTCCGCTCCATCAGAAATAAAAAGACTTTCAGAATAATAAAAGTTATCATTGCGCTGCCTGTCATGAGAATGGTTTAGGTCAAGCTGAAGATAAGAACCCCTATTCCCGAAGCGTTTTATAAAATCTATCCTGTTTGAGAAATCAATGCTTTCAAGCTCTTCATTCTCACGTGTACCGGTAGAATTTCGTAAGGACATATCTTCATCCAAGGTCTCTTCATCCCGACTTCGAACGGAAGTTCCAAAATTGGCACTTAAACGCGGACTTATAGAAAGCCTTGTTAGCGTATCAAATTCAACCTCAAATCTGGTATTAGCACGATGACTATCATTCATCAGATTGCCTTCACTAAGAGTGTTGGTGAAATATCTTGAATCCGGGAGTATGTTCTCTCGCTCTACCCTTCTTCGTGTTTCAGTGTCATTTCGCCCAAAAAAGTAATCGGCACTTAATTCTATTCCATTATCCCATTCATTCACAAAATTGAAGCCTGCGGTTTCAGATTTAGTAATTCCTCCGGAATTTCCAAAACTGTTCCCGTTGATACTAAAGGAACCATCCCCGCTAAACCTTATACTTCTCGCATTTCCCCCCATCATATCAAAAACTTCATCAAAGCTAAAGCCCGAACTGTTGATATTATTGGAACTGGCCAGAACACTTATCCGCATATCATCTTTGAAATAATTCCCAATGCCACTCAGCTCATATCGTTCACTGGTCCCTCCACCGGCAGTAAGCCTGGAGAAATAACCTTTATTCTTGTCTTCCTTTAGTTCAATATTAATGGTCTTGTTATCAGGGTCCCCGGCTTTCCCCGTGAATTCTTCACTTTTGGTCTTAGTGTCGGTTACCTGGACTTTATCTATGATCTCTTTAGGAAGATTTTTTGTAGCGATCTTAGGATCATTCCCAAAGAACTCCTTTCCATTTACCAGGATTCTGGAAACCGGCTTCCCGTTCACCGTAATATTACCATCGGTATCTACCTCAACACCTGGTAGTTTTTTCATTAGATCTTCCAGGTTAGCATCCTGCCTGGTATCAAAGGAGTTCGCATTGAATTCAAGTGTATCTTTTTTAACAGTTATAGGGGCACGGGCGGCAGTGAGAGTAATTTCTTCAAGAGTATTATCCATAACCGCGAGTGGAATACTCCCAAGGCTTATCTGCTTTTTCACCTCTAAAGCCCTCATATGGGGAACGAAACCGGTATAACTTACAAAAAGATTGATCTTTTCGGCTTCTGTTTCTCCCTGAAGAAGGAACGAACCATCCTTCTCACTTATCGTATAACTTACAAGGCTACTATCACTAATCTTTTCAGCATATACAGTGGCTGCCTCAAGGGGTTGTGATTCATTATCTGTTACCTTACCGCTAATTTTGAAATCCTGGGAAAAGCTTGAACTGGTAATAAAAAATATAAGCAGGCTAAAATAAATGCGCATTATAAAGTCTTATATGGTTGGTTCTTTCCATAACTCAATCTCGCCAATGAGTCAGGTTGTCAAGCCTTAGACTTCTACATTTGTTAAAAGTTTAATATACGCTTATTTTTTTCTGAAATAAATGGTGACCGGCACGCCCTGAAAATCAAATTCCTTTCTTAATTTATTCTCTATGAATCTTTTATAAGGGTCACGCACATACTGTGGAAGATTACAGAAAAACGCAAATTGTGGGTGTGGAGTTGGCAACTGCGTACAGAATTTGATCTTAACGTACTTGCCCTTGTATGCCGGTGGCGGATTCTTTTCAATAATAGGAAGCATGATATCGTTAAGCTGCCTTGTCTTGATCTTACGGCTTCTGTTCTCGAAAACCTTCACCGCAGTTTCAATAGCTTTATAAACACGCTGTTTTGTCAATACGGAGATGAATATGATAGGAACATCTGTAAAGGGTTCTATCTCCCTGCGGATCATTGCTTCATAATCCTTAAGAGTATTGGTCTCTTTATCTACCAGGTCCCACTTGTTCACAAGGATCACAATTCCTTTATGATTACGATGTGCCAGCCAAAATATATTCTGTACCTGTCCGTCAAAGCCCCGTGTGGCATCAAGAACGAGAAGACAAACATCACAATTCTCAATGGCTCTAACTGAACGCATCACTGAATAGAATTCCAGATTCTCCTTTACCTTTGATTTTCGTCTGATCCCAGCAGTATCTACAAGGTTGAACTCAAAGCCGAATCTGTTATACCGGGTATCCATAGAATCCCTGGTGGTGCCCGCAATATCGGTAACTATGTAGCGCTCTTCCCCGATTAGCGCATTTATGAACGAAGATTTCCCTGCATTTGGTCTGCCTACCACCGCAAACCTGGGTAGTTCGGTCTCTTCTTCAGCTTCAACTTCAGGCAGGGCTTCAACCAGCGCATCAAGAAGATCACCAGTTCCGCTACCATTTGTACTTGCTATTGGGAAGTATTCACCTAATCCCAGGGAATAGAATTCCACAGCATTCTCAAGCCTCTTGTTATTATCAACTTTATTAACCGCTAACAATACAGGCTTCTTCACTTTTCGCAGAAGACTGGCAACCTCCTCATCCATTGGTGTAACGCCAGATTCCACATCTACCATAAAGATGATAGCATCGGCTTCATCAATAGCCAGTTCAACCTGCTTATCAATTTCAGCTTCAAAAATATCGTCACTGCCTTTTACATATCCCCCGGTATCAATAAGTGAGAACTTATGCCCATTCCAGTCAGATTTTCCATAGTGTCTGTCACGGGTGACCCCGCTTACAGAATCTACGATCGCTTCGCGACGTTGAATAAGCCGGTTAAAAAAAGTTGATTTACCCACATTAGGTCTACCTACAATGGCGACGATATTGCCCATAACTAAAAATGATTTCAGGGTGCAAAATTAATGGTTTTAAACCAATTAAGCGCCCTCTGTATTAAGCTGAAAAGATTATTTTTTATCTGTATACCCGAATCTACGAAGCTGGTTGGAATCGCTTCGCCAGTTTTTGTTGACTTTAACATAGAGTTCCAGGTGCACCTGTTTTCCGAAGAATTTCTCAAGATCCTGCCTCGCCTCTACCCCTACCCTTTTAAGAGCAGCGCCTTTATGACCAATAATGATCCCTTTTTGTGTATCACGTTCAACCATGATCACGCTTCGCATCCTGATGATATTTTCTTCTTCAAAGAATTCACCGGTCTCGATCTCCACGCTATAAGGAATCTCTTTTTTATAGTGCATCAGGATCTTTTCTCGTATGATCTCGTTCACAAAGAAGCGTTCGGGTTTATCGGTAAGTGTATCCTTGGGGTAAAAGGCCGGGGACTCAGGAAGCAATTCCACAATGCGGTTAAAAACTTCCGAAATATTAAAACCTTCTAGAGCTGAAATTGGGTGTATCTCTGCATTTGGCACCTGTTCCTGCCAGTAAGCCACCTGTTCTTCCAGTTGTTCCTGATTGGATTTATCGATCTTGTTCAAAAGTAAAAGAACCGGAACTTCAGAATTTCTGATCTTGGTAAAGAATGCCTCATCCTTCAATGCCTTTTCACCTATCTCCACGATATAGATGAGTACATCGGCATCCTCAAAGGCAGATTTTACAAAATCCATCATGGATGCCTGAAGCTCATACGCAGGCTTAATGATTCCGGGAGTATCACTTAATATCACCTGAAAATCATCTCCGTTAACTATCCCGAGTATCCTGTGACGCGTGGTCTGTGCCTTCGAAGTGATTATAGACAATCTTTCTCCCACAAATGCATTCATAAGAGTGGATTTCCCTACATTAGGATTCCCTATAATATTCACAAAACCAGCCTTATGTGCCATAGTGCTTCTTTCTTTTTTTGAGACCACAAAAATACTAAGTTAAAAGAGAGCATACGACAAAACTTCCTGCAAATTTCAAAATATCAGGGAAATGATTTAATTTTAATACGGTTTCTCATTCAAGAAACCATTTCTTAGCCACTTCATGCTGCCCTTATATATCTGCCAAAGCAAAGTAATAGCGCTATGCAGAATAATTATAAAAAAATCATAGAAAGCCTCCTCACCGGTGCAGGGATTAGGATCAATGGAGACCAAAGCTGGGATATTAGAGTTTTCAATGAAAAGTTCTACCAGAGAATTCTCAGGGAAGGATCTTTGGGCCTTGGTGAATCCTATATGGAAGGCTGGTGGGACTGTCAACGCCTTGATGAATTCTTCTACCGAATTTTTGAGGCCGACCTTGAAAATAAGATAAGAAAGAGCCTAAAACTAAAGTGGCAGATGCTTAAAGCCAGGCTTTTTAATATGCAATCCATCGCGAAAGCCAGAAAATCCATTTCCTGGCATTATGATATGGGAAACAAATTGTTTAAGGAAATGCTGGATCCGCTCATGATCTATTCCTGTGGCTACTGGCAGGAAACCAATGATCTTGCCCGGGCCCAGGAAAACAAACTGGAGTTAATCTGCCAGAAACTCAAATTAAAACCAGGGCAAAAAGTACTTGACATCGGATGTGGATGGGGTGGTTTCCCATATTATGCCGCGAAACATTACGATGTACAGGTTGTGGGTATCACTATTTCAAAGGAACAACAGGGAATTGCTCTTGAGCGATGCGAAGGCCTGCCGGTTGAAATCAGGTTACAGGATTATCGTGAGATCGATGAGAAATTTGACCGTATAGTTTCTGTTGGAATGCTCGAACACGTTGGCTATAAGAATCATTCTTCATTTATGAAGATCATAAACCGTAACCTGAAGGATGACGGGATATGTCTGCTGCATTTTATTGGTGGAAATGAAAGCCGTTACACTACTGATGCCTGGATCAATAAATATATCTTTCCCGAGGGGCTTATCCCGTCCATTACCCAGATAGGAAAATCCCTGGAAAAGAACATGATACTTCAGGATCTTCATAATTTCGGACTGTACTATGACAAAACCCTTATGGCCTGGTATGAGAATTTTTACAAAGCCTGGCCCCGGCTTAAAGAGGCCTACAATAATTTCTTCTACAGAATGTGGGAATTCTATCTCTGTTCAGCTGCCGCGGCATTTAGATCACAAAGGCTGAATTTGTGGCAACTGGTTATTACGAAAAGGGAATTTCCTGAAATCTATGATTCGGTAAGGCCAAGGAATTTGACAACCAAAGACCTTATCAATGGCTAAATTCAAAATTATAAGACATTGAAATTAGAAACTCCTTAATCTTAAAGGACTGAAAATCAAATTTCCATAAAATTTTCAATCTAATTCAGTCAGAAGTTGTGCTTCTGTTTTTAATGACTATTTTTGCCGGCTCTAAAAGAAAGCTGAAAAGCCAAAAATATTGTCATGAAAAAAGTACTGAACCTCTTCGATTTTTCCCAGAAGGTCAATTACAAAACTGAAATCCTGGCAGGTTTAACTGTGGCTTTAGCCCTGATCCCGGAAGCAGTCGCATTCGCCATGATCGCCAAACTGTCTCCCTTAACCGGACTTTATGCAGCTTTCGTAATGGGACTCATAACCGCGATCCTGGGCGGTCGTCCTGGAATGATCTCCGGAGCTACAGGAGCCGTTGCTGTTGTAATCGTGGGGCTTTCAGTTTCTCATGGCCCAGAATACATTTTTGCCACCGTTGTTCTGGCAGGGATCTTACAGATCCTGGCCGGTGTTTTCAGGCTTGGAAAACTGATCCGGCTTGTCCCACATTCAGTGATCTTCGGATTTGTGAACGGATTGGCGATCATCATTTTCATGTCACAGCTTGCACAATTTAAAACAGTAAATGCTGAAGGTGAGATGGTCTGGATGACCGGCCCTCCCTTTTATATTTTCCTTGGACTGGTACTTATCACCATGTTCATCATCTGGGGACTGCCAAAACTTACCAAAGTATTTCCCTCGTCCCTTGCTGCCATTCTTGCCATTTTCGGGATTGTGGTTGCACTTGGAATAGACACCAAAAGTGTAGGGGACATGGCCTCTATCAATGGTGGATTTCCTCCCTTCCATATCCCAATGGTTCCGGTAAATTTTGAAACTCTTTCATTAATTTTCCCATATGCCCTTATAATGGCCGGAGTTGGCCTAATTGAAAGTCTACTTACCCTGAATATAGTAGATGAGATCACCGAAACCCGTGGAAGGGGAAATAAGGAATGCGTTGCCCAGGGAACGGCCAATATCTTTTCCGGATTCTTCTCTGGAATGGGAGGCTGTGCCATGCTTGGGCAAAGTCTAATCAATATATCTTCAGGTGCGAGAGCAAGATTATCGGGCATAACAGCGGCTGTTATGCTACTGGTTTTTATCATGTTTGGTGCAGATCTTATCGAAAAATTACCAATGGCCGCGTTAACTGGGGTGATGGTCATGGTGGCCGTAGGAACCTTTGAATGGGCGAGCCTGAAGACCTTCAATAAGATGCCAAAATCTGATGTGATTGTGATGGTTCTGGTAACTGCGGTTACCGTGATACTTCATAACCTGGCCCTGGCAGTACTTGTGGGTGTGATCATTTCAGCCCTTGTATTTGCATGGGATAATGCCAAAAGGATACGTGCACGCAAGAGCATTGATGAGAATGGGGTAAAGCATTATGAGATCTATGGCCCGCTTTTCTTCGGATCAATAACAGCCTTCAACAGCAAATTTGATGTACTTAACGACCCGGAAGAGGTGATCATCGACTTTTCAGAAAGCCGAGTTGTAGACATGTCTGGGATCGAAGCACTGAATAAACTTACTGAAAGATACCTGAAGCAGGGAAAAACACTTCATTTAAGGCACCTAAGCCCCGATTGTCGAAAACTGCTTGATAATGCCGAAAAGATCATCGAGGTGAACATCCTGGAAGATCCAACCTATAAGGTAGTTACTGACAAAATTTAGCATTCAGCCCTATAACCTGTTATTATTTACTTCTATCCAGTATCCATCGGGATCCTGAAGGTAGATCTGTTCGATTCCATCGGGACGGGTATTGGTAGTTCCTTTTTCTCCCGGCCAGTTCTCAAAATGAATATTTCTGGATTTAAGGAATTCCATTAGAGCACCAAGATCATCGGTGCTAAGGGCCAGGTGGAATCCCTTATTCTTTTCAGGTCTCTCTTCACTTTCAATCAAGTGGATCTGAATTTTGTCACTAAGTTCAAACCAGCGGATGTGATCACCAAGGCCTCCGTTAGGAATCTCCCTCAGGCCAAAGATCTCCTGGTAGAATTTTGCGGAAACATCAACATCTTTAACAGGCAGTGCATCATGATCCTTTCTTAAATTAAATGGGTTTTGAGCTGAAGATAAGTTCATAATAATTAGTGTGATTATAGAAAGATAAAAGCTTTTCATAATATAAAGATTAAGGTAAAACTAAGAATTTCCTGCTCTAAGTTTCTTATGGACAATCAGTAATTTTTAAATATAAGCTTAATTATACGGAATATAATCCTATATAATTCATTTGATCCCGGAACACTTAAAAGGCTTTCTAAAAATTAACAGCTAACTTTTAAACATTACTTAAAATATGCCACAGGCACGTTTAATATTCCTAACTTTCAGAAGCCAAATTAAATGAATACTGTATGTCTGCACTCGCCGAAGATCAATTTGAGAACATACTATCCATTGAGAACAAATGCACCCGACTCAATCTCAACGAGAATATATATGGAACATTTGCTGAGATAGGCGCCGGCCAGGAAACCGTACGACATTTCTTCAGGGCCAGGAACCCTAAAGGTACCATTGCCAAGACCCTTAGTGCTTACGATAAGGATTTTAGCGATGCCATCTATGGGCTGGATCCGCAAAACCGATATGTAACAGAACCCCGGCTTAAAAGCATGCTTGTTTATGAGACTGGCCTCATTGAAAAACGAATTTCACGGGTAAAGCATCCCGATAAATTATTCTTCAGTTATGCCAATACTGTGGCTACCATAGACTGGGCTAAAAAGTATAAAGGACATGGCTGGCTTGGTCTTCGTTTTCAAAAGAAACCAAAACAGGAATATAGTGAGATCATTCTGCATGTTCAGTTACATGAGAACAACGCCTCCCATCAGCAGATAAGCCTCGGTATTATGGGAGTGAATCTTATTTATGCAGCGTTTTATCAAAGTGATGACCCAAAACAGGTGATGCGCCATCTTTATGACCATCTTGACAGCGATAAGATCGAGATCGATTCCATTAATTTTAACGGCCCCGTTTTTGAAAATGTAGATAACCGATTGATGAGCCTTCATTTAGTTAAAGAAGGCATTACCAATGCCGTTATGTTTTCAGAGGATGGTAATAATATTCTACCGGCCAACGCCCTTTACAAAAAGAATATTTTGACCCTGCGTGGAAGTTTCAGACCTGTAACCAACCTTAATCTGGATATGTACAGGACCGCAAGACGATTATTTCTTGAAGAAAAAAAGGTGAAAAAAGAAAATACCGTTATCATCTTTGAAATGACCATTAACAATCTCAAGGCCGAAGGAGAGATAGATGAAAAGGACTTTTTAGACCGGGCCGACCTATTATGTGCTTCAGGACAAACAGTAATGATCTCCAGCTTCCAGGAATACTACAAGGTTGTTGAATATTTCGCAATGCATACCAAAGAACAACTTGGCCTGGTGCTGGGAGTGGATAACCTTCAGGACATATTCAATGAAAAATATTACAGGAATCTTAGCGGTGGTATCCTTGAAGCCTTCGGTAAATTATTCTTCAAAAATCTGAAGGTTTATCTATATCCTATCCTGGATAAAGAAACCGGGGAAATAATCAATAGTAAGAATTTGAAAGTTCATCCTCGTGTGAAGGAGTTGTATAAATTTTTCGTAGATAACGATAAAGTGATAGATATTGAAGATTATGATAAGGAAGCTTTAAAAATAAATCCGAGGAAAGTATATGAAATGATCAGAGAGAATGATACTGACTGGGAAAAAATGGTACCGGGACTAACCGCGAAATTGATCAGGGAGAAAAAACTCTTTCAGAGGAAACCCACCAAAGAATCATCTGAAACTTCCTGAACCTAGGTTGAAAATTCGGTCTTTGCTGCCCTGTCATACATCACTATACTCCCCGCTACAGATACATTAAGACTCAAAGTAGATTTGAATTTTACCAGGTAATGGGCTTTTTCTATAGCCTGATTCGAGAGCCCGTGATCTTCTGCGCCCAGCAAATAAACACATCTACGGGGATGCTTAAAAGTTTCGAGCGGCTCAGCATTTTTAGTTAGTTCCACACCAACCAGCATAGCTCCCTTTGGAAGATGTTCATAGAAATCCTCAAAAGTCTCATAATGAAAATAAGGCATTGCTCCTACCGCCTTATGAGTGTCACAGGCCTGCTTAGCGTACCTATTTCCAATGGTGAAAATGAAACTGGCACCCATGTTTTGGGCAGAACGCCATAAGACTCCCAGGTTTTCAGGAGTCTTTCCGTTTTGAATCCCAATTCCAAAAAATCCCTGTTCAAGGTTATCTATCTTCATGATTCAAAAATAAGCATCAAATATAAATATGGGTTAATCATCATTAATTTCTATTCATTCAACGATTAATCATCTAAATATCAAAAACTTATGATATTTTAGAATATCTAATCAACCTATTAATTATGAATACAATTCTTTCAAACATCAGTTTGCAGACTCTGGTATTTTCCAGAACGGTCATTTATCTCCTCATGGCAGGGATACTTACGCTTTTAATTTCCTGTAATGATGGAAAATATGAAGACAAACCGGAAGAAAAGAAAATGACTCTTAACGACAGTATTAAAAAAGGTGAATACCTGGTAAGAACTATTGGCTGCCAGGATTGTCATTCCCCGAAAAGAATGGGACAAAGAGGGCCTGAGGAAATTCCGGAGCTCGCCCTATCCGGTTTTAGGGCAGGAGACAGTCTACCTCCTGTAAACACAGACGCTCTTGAAAAAGGCTGGATGCTCATGAATGCGCAGTTAACCGCCTTCGTGGGCCCATGGGGTGTTTCCTATTCGGCAAACATTACCTCTGATGATACGGGAATAGGAAACTGGACCGTGGACCAATTTAAGACCGCAATGCGTGAAGGTAAATTAAAAGGACAGAAAGACGGCAGGATGATCCTGCCTCCAATGCCATGGCAAAACTTTGCGAATCTTACTGATGAGGATCTCGAGTCGATGTTCAAATATTTGCAAAGTACCGAGCCTGTGAACAACGCGGTACCGGCTCCTATCCCGCCAACCAAACTTGACAGTTTAAAAGCAGCATAAAAAAGGCTGTCTAATAAGTCCATTATCTGTCATTGCGAGGAACGAAGCATTCTTTACTTATTGGTAATCCAACCTGAGATTACTTCACTTGGTAATGACGCCTGGATTGACTTTTTAGACAGCCTTTATAGATTATTTTACTTCAAATTCCTTGAGAAGGGCTTTTTCCTTCTGATTAGGCACCTCTGAGATAAGCACATAATTCCCGGGCTGTAAATTAGCTTTAAAATAACCGGATTTTCCTGCTGGCATTTCCTGCATTCCTCCAATGAACTTAAATCCCTGAGGGGCAGGAGTCATAAATCCCTTTGGTTCACTCCATACCATCCACTTGGATAATACACTTAAATCTGAACCCGGCTCAACCCTTACGAGGTGAACATCATGGCCTGCAAAATTTTCATGTTGTTTTTGATCTTTATAATCTACCTTAAAAACATGTTCCCCCACAGAAGGAGTTGCATCCATTACAATTCCACTTTCTCCGCTTACGCTAATAGTATAATCTGCTGCCGGCTCTTTTAGGTTACTTTTTTCATCCTTTACGTATAGTTCCTCTATCATACCTTCAGTAGAGTGAAATCTGCCATTAGGCATTTTTATATAACACTCAATAATGTAAGTCCCGGGCTCAAGGTTTATCGTTGCTTCAGTAGTTGAATTTGGTGAGATCAAACCGGTTCCCCCTGAGAATACCACCTGGCCAAACCATTGCGGCATCTTACCAAACTCCTCCATGGCCGCGTCCATTTTATTCTCTATAATCAGATCCATTCCATTCTGGAATACAGGTACCAGTGAGTCTTTGGCATCTTGCAGGCCTTTGCCCTCAGGATATTTTTCAAAGACCACAAAATGCGTCATATTGGAATTATTCTTATATCTGATGGTATTCCATCCTGAAGGCAGAGTATCTTTAGGAATACTGAATTCCATAGATTTTGTGGTAATCGTAAAAACACCAGAATTAGCTGAGGATTTTTTATCAGCTTTGGTTGTTTCTTCCATTTCACTGTCTTCCCCTTTATCCTTATCATTTTTACATCCGGTAAAAAGACTTAGCCCTATTAGAGCCAAAAAGAACAATCTGAAAATTTTTGATTTTAAAATAGACATAGTTTCGAACTTTTGGTTAGTTATTGATTTGTATTGATTATCAAACGAGTAGGGCAAAACTAAATTTCCTAAAATTTCTTCAAATCACCAAAAGTAAAAGACGCTCAAATTAAGAAGAATCGATTAAAACCTTAATTAATTGTCAAAAAAACGAACAAGTTTGTAAATACATACGATTTTCAGAATCAGTTTATTAAATTTAAGATTCATCTCATTTTTTAAGAATAAAAAAACCAACCATCACTATGCCGGAGAAGAGCAGAATTGTCATTGAGAATATAAAGCCCATAGTAAATTGTGGTGAATATGCTATCAAAAGAGTTATCGATGAAATAGTGCAGGTACAGGCTGATATTTTTGGAGACGGTCATGATATCATCCAGGCCTCGGTATTCTATAAACATTCAAAACAGCGTAACTGGAACGAAGCACGAATGCAACCCACCAGTAATGACAGCTGGGAAGGTTTCTTTAAAGTAGAGAAACAGGGAGATTATGAATATTATATACAGGGCTGGGAAGATCATGGGCTAAACTGGCGGCATGGGATCGTAAAAAAGATTGAAGATGGCCAGAGGGTGAATTCAGAATTACTTGAAGGTGCAGAGATCCTGAAACCAATCCTGAAAAAATGTACTAAAACAGAAGCTGTTCTTTTAAAAAGAGCTATTGCCGACTTCACAAATAAGGATCAGTATGAAGAGGCCGTAAACATATGTCTGGATGAAGGTCTTGAAAATATCCTTTTAAAATACCCTCACAAGGCGGTCCCTTATCAATCAAAGAAATTACCGGTATATGTAGATCGAAAAAAAGCACGCTTCAGTACCTGGTATGAATTCTTTCCCCGCTCTGCTTCAAGGGAAGAAGGAAAACATGGAACTTTCAAGGACTGTGAAAATATATTACCACGAATTGCCGAAATGGGATTCGATACCCTCTACTTTCCTCCTATTCATCCTATAGGAGAAGTAAACAGGAAAGGAAAGAACAATGCCACTAATGCGGCGCAGGATGATGTAGGTTCTCCCTGGGGAATCGGTTCTGAAAAAGGGGGGCATAAAGATATACATCCCGACCTAGGAGACCTAAATGATTTTAAATCACTGGTAAAAAAAGCCAATGACCTGGGAATTGAAGTGGCCATGGATTTTGCCCTTCAGGCCGCTCCAGACCATCCCTATGTAAATGAGCATCCTAACTGGTTCAGGTGGCGGCCAGACGGAACAATTCAATATGCCGAGAATCCTCCAAAGAAATACCAGGATATTCTGCCTATATATTTTGAATCTGAAGAATGGAAGAAAATGTGGCAGGAATTCCTTGATATAGTATTATACTGGATAGAAGAAGCCGGAATAAACATATTCAGGGTAGACAACCCGCATACCAAACCCTTCTATTTCTGGGGCTGGCTTATTTCTGAAATAAGAAAGAAACACCCTGACACCCTGTTCCTTTCAGAAGCCTTTACACGCCCAAAGATCATGGAGCAACTTGCAAAACAGGGATTCACACAATCCTATACTTACTTCACCTGGCGAACCAGTAAACATGAGTTAATTGGGTATGTGAACGAGTTGACCAAAACCGATCTGAAAGAATATTTCAGGCCGAATTTCTGGCCTAATACGCCGGATATCAATCCCTACCACCTGCAGGGAGCTAATGAGTCCATGTTTATGATCCGTTATTTCCTGGCAGCCACCCTAAGTTCAAATACCGGAATTTACGGGCCGGTATTCGAATTCATGATCTCAGATGCAGTTCCAGGCAAGGAGGAATATCGTGATTCAGAAAAGTACCAGATAAGGCACTGGGACTGGCAGGCCGAAAACAAACTGATGAGGGTGATCACAAAGATCAATGAGGCAAGAAACAGCAACCCTTCATTACAGCAAACCAACAACATCCACTTCTGTGATATTCATGATGACGGTCTTATGGCCTATTATAAATTTGACCAGGAAAGAGAGAATCACACCTTAATGGTTGTAAGCCTTGACCCGTACTATCAAAAGAATGGCTCCGTAAAAGTACCCCGATACGAACTGGGGCTACACGAGGGACAATCCATCAGGCTAGAGGATCTTATAACAGGAAACTCCTATAACTGGGATCAGGAATGGAGTTATGTTGAATTGCATCCTGCAATGCCTTTCCACTTATTCAGAATACATAAAAATTAAAAGAATGTCTAAAAAGCTACCATCAAATGTGAATACTTCAGATTTTCAGTTCAAATGCAGCTGGGAAGAGGCATTTGAAGATTCAGAATTCATCAAGACCTTCAGTACAGAAATACTGGAAGACTATATTCTGAAAAAGCGATGGTATGCAGGAAAATCTAGCACATTAAAATATATAGAAGTTGTTGACCACTGTAAAATAGCTTCAGACAAGAAAACCTTTCACGGTGTGCTTATTGAGATAAATTTCAGTGAAGCATTTTTTCAGGATTATTTTATCCCATTAAGTTTTATAAGCGGCAATAAAGAGGATCTCGAAACAGGAACCATAATAGCGCCGGTAAGTTTCAAAGGAACAGAGGGTCACCTTATCGATGCCATTCATATTGAAGAATTCAGGGTGCTCGTTTTCAATAAAATAATGGAATCTTCAGCAGATAAGCCCGAAAATAAAGTTATCTTTCACAGATCGGAGACCGTTAAGCCTACAAAGTATAAATCGTCTCGCTTTATGGGTGGGGAGCAAAGCAATACTTCCATTGTTTATAATGACAAATATGTCATGAAATTTTTCCGAAGGATCTACACCAGTAAAAACCCCGATTATGAGATCATCAGATTCCTTACCGAAAAGAGCAAATTTGAGAATATACCTGCATACGTGGGCAGTATTAATCTGGCGCTGGATGGCGGCGACACGATAACCCTGGGGCTCATGCAGGATCTTATTGAAAATGAAGGGGATGCCTGGAAATATATGCTGCAGGAATTAAAACTGGTGTTTGCCAACCTTGAAAAGAAAAGGATAAGGGTTAACCGGTTCCCTGATATAAAGCTTTATCAAAGGCAGCCCATTAATACAATTCCACCTGAAATAATCGACTTTGCCGGCCTTAATTTATTCATGAAAGTTTCTAAACTGGCCCTGAGAACTGCTGAAATGCATATCGCTCTTGGAAGTGATATGCAGGATACTGCCTTCACTCCTGCAAAATACAACGGAGATTATGCGGTTTGGCTAAAGAACAGGCTTATCTATATGTTCCAGAACAGGCTGAACACTATAGAAAATAACATGCATAAACTTGAAGGGGAAGCCCTGGAACTGGCCAAGGAGTTTCTGGACAGAAAAAAAGAGATTCGTGAACACTTTCTTAATTTCAACTGGACCAGGATGAAAAGTGAAAGAATAAGGATACATGGAGATTATCACCTGGGACAGGTTCTGGTTCACGATGATGACTTCTTTTTACTGGATTTTGAAGGAGAGCCGGAAAGTACAATTCAGGACAGGAAGGTCAAACAGCCACCACTAAAAGATGTGGCTGGAATGTTCAGATCTTTCCATTATGCGATCTATTCCACTATCTTTAACAGCGATGACAGTTTCTCCACTTCCCAGGAAGAGCTTTTTAAAGCCGGGGAGATACTTTATAAATATATGATCGGGGTGTTCATGGAAACCTATGTTCATAAAGTTCAGTCAGAGAATCTTAACATTGGATACAAGCAGGAAATCGAATTTTTACTCGATTATTGCCTGTTGGAAAAAGCCGTTTATGAATTAGGCTATGAACTCAATTCAAGGCCACGCTGGACGATCATTCCTCTTCGCGGAATAGCCAGTATTTTAAAACACAAGAAAAACTAGCAACCTATGATGAAAAAAGAAGTACAGGTACACTCTTTATTTTCAGATTTCGATATTTCACTCTTTAGAGCCGGAAAACATTTCAGGCTTTATGAAAAATTTGGTGCGCATCTCATAGAAGTAGACGGCGAAAAAGGAGTTTATTTCGCAGTTTGGGCACCATCGGCAAAATCAATTTCTGTAATAGGAGATTTTAATTACTGGCTGGAAGGAGAACATCCATTGAATGTAAGATGGGATGGCAGCGGAATCTGGGAAGGTTTTATCCCCGGAGTGGAAAAAGGAGCAAAATATAAATACAAAATACAATCCCATCATAATGACATGGTGGTAGAAAAGGCCGATCCTTACGCCCTGAGCTGTGAACACCCCCCTAATACCGCTTCCATCGTCTGGGATCTGGACTATAAGTGGAAGGACAAAAAATATATGTCTACCAGAAAAGATAAAAATTCACTGGATAAGCCATTTTCCATTTATGAGGTCCACCTTGGTTCCTGGAGAAAGAATATGGACGAAAACCGTCCACTTACATATTCCGAGATGGCCGATGAGCTTGTATCATATGTCAAGGAAATGGGCTTTACACATGTAGAGTTCATGCCTATAATGGAATATCCCTATGACCCGTCGTGGGGTTATCAGCTTACCGGATATTTCGCACCGACCTCACGTTTTGGCAGTCCCCAGGAATTCATGCTGCTCATGGACGCATTCCATAAAGAAGGAATAGGGGTGATCCTGGACTGGGTCCCTTCCCACTTTCCTGAAGACAGGCACGGCCTTGGCCAATTTGACGGCTCTCATTTGTATGAACATCCAGATCCAAGAAAAGGCTATCATCCCGACTGGAAAAGTTTGATCTTTAACTACGGAAGAAACGAAGTAAGGTCTTTTCTAATTAGTAATGCGGTATTCTGGCTGGATAAATATCATGTGGATGGTTTGAGAGTGGATGCTGTGGCTTCCATGCTTTATCTTGATTATTCTCGTGAGGATGGGGAATGGGAACCTAATGAGCATGGTGGCAGGGAAAACCTCGATGCAATTAGTTTCCTGAGAGAGCTCAATAAAGAAGTATATAGAAGTTTTGAAGGAGTGCAGACGATCGCCGAGGAATCAACTTCATTTCCTATGGTATCACGTCCCGTAGATCTTGGAGGCTTAGGTTTTGGCATGAAATGGATGATGGGCTGGATGCATGACACGCTTGAGTATTTCAAAAAGGATCCCATTTACAGGCAGTATCATCAAAACGATATTACCTTTAGTATGACCTACACCTTTACAGAGAATTTTGTACTTCCACTTAGCCACGATGAAGTAGTTTATGGCAAGCACTCACTTCTGGGCAGGATGCCTGGTGATGAATGGCAAAGGTTCGCGAATCTTCGCCTCTTATATTCCTATATGTTTACACATCCTGGTGCAAAACTTCTTTTCATGGGAGCCGAAATAGGCCAGTATGAAGAATGGAACTATAATACCAGCCTGGACTGGCATCTTTTACAATATGATTTTCACAAAGGCATAAAGGAGTTGTTTAAAGATCTAAATAAATTATATAAAAAACAGCCGGCTTTACATGAAAAACAGTTTAGTGCTGAAGGTTTTGAATGGATCACTTACGACGATCATAAAAATTCAGTCTTAAGCTTTATAAGAAATGGAGAAAATCCGGAGGATTCATTGATAATTGTATGCAATTTTACTCCCAGCCTGCTTACAGATTACAGAATAGGTCTACCGGCCCCAGGAAAGCTTAAAGAGGTATTCAATTCAGACGACAAGAAATATGGAGGCTCCGGCAACAGTAATAAGATTCTGAAAATTCAAAAGGAAGCCTTCCACGGCAGGGACCATTCAACAGAAATAAGCATTCCCCCACTGGGTACAGTGGTTTTTAAAATTTTATGAACAAGCCTGTAATTATTCAGATGAAAAAGCTTCTTTTGTAACTTTCTAAAAAAGATTGTAAGACTATGATTACCAATACAGAACTAGAACACAAGGGAAACCTATACCCTTCCGGCTTAATATCATTCGAACACGATCAGGACACCATAAATTTTATCACTAAAAACGGGGTGCGTCTTCAAATCACGGTGCTTCGTGACAATATGCTCCGGTTTCGTTATGCTACCAATGGCATCTTTGAGAATGACTTTTCATACGCCGTAGATGAGGATCATCCTCATGGCTTTAACAAGCTTAATATCGAAGATACCGAAACTCATGTGATCATTACCACCGAGAAATTTCGGTGTAAGGTGGCAAAGGACGATCTTAGAGTTGGAATGTATGAACTTGATGGCAAGCCTATTGTAGAAGATGAACTTGGTTTCCATTGGGAAGAAAGCTTCGAATTTGGGGGGAACTTTGTAAAGATGAGTAAAACTTCAAGGGATCAGGAAAATTTTTTCGGCCTTGGAGATAAACCTACAAATTTCAACCTCAAAGGCAAAAGGATGAGCCTGTGGAATACCGATCAGTACGCCTACGGAAAGGATACGGTTGAGCTCTATAAAGCTGTCCCCTTCTATATGGGGCTTCACAGCAATCTTTGCTACGGGATCTTCTTTGATAATACCTTTAAAACGCATTTCGATTTTTGTCACGAAAGACGAAACGTTACAAGCTTCTGGGCAGATGGCGGTGAAATGAACTATTATTTCATCTATGGTCCACAAATGGCCGACGTACTAACCACCTATACCGATCTAACCGGGAAACCTGAACTACCACCAATGTGGGCTCTTGGTTTTCACCAGTGTAAATGGAGCTATTATCCGGAAAGTAAGGTGAAGGAGATCACTTCAAAATTCAGGGAGCTTGATTTCCCCTGCGATGCCATTTATCTGGACATAGATTATATGGATGGTTTTCGCTGTTTTACCTGGAACAAGGAATATTTCCCTGATCCCAAACGCATGGTAAAGGAATTGGAGGAAGATGGCTTCAAAACAGTTGCCATTATAGATCCGGGTATAAAAATAGATCTGAATTACAGCATTTTCAAGGAAGGACTGGAAAATGATTATTTCTGTCGCAGAGCTGACGGACCTTATATGAGAGGGAAAGTATGGCCGGGAGAATGCTACTTCCCAGATTTTACAAATCCTGAGGTAAGGGAATGGTGGAGCGGACTGTATCGCGAACTTATTGGAGAAATTGGGGTGAAAGGCGTTTGGAACGATATGAATGAACCTGCCGTAATGGAGGTTCCGGGAAAAACCTTCCCGTTTGATGTTCGTCATGATTATGACGGTCATCCCTGCAGTCATCGTAAAGCTCATAATGTTTATGGGATGCAAATGGCTAAAGCCACTTATGAAGGAGTGAAAAAATTCAATTTCCCTAAACGTCCTTTCATAATCACAAGGGCTAACTATTCGGGAGGGCAGCGTTATACCTCAACATGGACAGGAGACAACATCGCTACCTGGGAGCATCTTTGGCTGGCCAATATCCAGATACAAAGACTCTGTATGAGCGGGATGAGCTTCGCAGGATCGGACATTGGCGGATTTGCGGAACAACCATCCGGCGAACTCTATGCCAGATGGCTGCAGCTGGGTGTATTCCACCCCTTCTGTCGCGTTCACTCCTCCGGAGATCATGGGGAACAGGAACCATGGTTCTTTGGTGACGAGGTACTGGAGATCTCCAGAAAATATGTTCAGTTGAGATATCAGCTTCTTCCATATCTGTACACTACTTTCTATAAGTATGTCTCAGAAGGTTTACCTATCCTTAAGCCCCTGGTATACTTTGATCAGGAAGATGTACAAACACATTACAGGGCAGATGAGTTTATCCTTGGAAATCATATTCTTGTATGTCCCGTACAGGAACCAAACGTACAGGGCAGAAGAATGTATATTCCACGAGGAAAATGGTATAACTTCTGGACGGACAAGCAAGTATCTGGTGGCCGCGAAATGTGGGTGGATGCCCCACTTGAAACTATTCCTGTTTTTATCAAAGAAGGTGCTATTATTCCTAAATATCCCGTACAACAATACGTGGATGAAAAGAAAATAGAGCAGTTGACGCTTGATATCTATTACAAATTAGGAAAGGAAAACTCAGAGTTCTATGAAGATGCTCATGATGGATACGAATATCGCCAGGGAATCTTCAGCCTGAGAAATTTCAAATTAACAGGAAAGGCCGACGAGATCATCCTGCAACAACATAAGAGCGGTAAATACTCTGCGCCTTATACTACCTTTAAATTAAAGTTCCACGGACTTCCGTTTGATATTAAGAAAGCATTCTTTGAAAATGAAGAAGTACCACTCAAAGAGCTTCAATTTGATAAAGTTGAGAATACGATGATAGTGAACAAGGATTTCAGCGAAATCCACCTGGTAGGTTAAACACCTATTAAAAAATAATTAGCCTGGCTGAAAAATAAGATCAACCAGGCTAATTTGCTTAGGGCAAAAGATTAAAGGGGTTTCTCTATAGAATCGCTTAGGTCATAGCCATAGAATTTTCTGAAGGAGCTGTAGAACAATTTAGGACTGGAAAACCCCGATCTATATGCTACTTCCATTGCATTATACTCACCGCTATCCAGCAACCTTCTAGCGTAATTTAATCGTGTGAATTCCATGAAATCCTGAGGAGAAAGATTTACGAGACTTTTCAGCTTCAAGAAAAGATCATTACTGCTTATCCCTATTTTCCCACTTAAATCGTGCACTGTAAAATTCTCATTGCTAATATTCTGGATAATGATATCTGTAAGATTTGAAATGAACCTTTCTTCACTTTCACTTCTATATTTAACAGGTGCAGCCTCAATATGTGACTCTACATAGGATTTTCGCAGCTCCTGCTGCCAGAGCAATATTTTGGTTAATTGGGACAGCAGCTGATTAATATCTAAAGGCTTCTTTATTATTTGAGTAATTCCATCAAGCTGTTCCCGGGCAAAATTATGTCCTTCATCTGCTACTACAATAAGATTGATATGGTTGAGCCCAATATTCCTTTTCAGCATCTTAGCCAGCTGAAAAGCATTCATATCGGGAAGTACTGTGCCTGAAATAATGATATCGGGAAAGATCATCCCTGCTTTTTCCAATCCTTCTTCCGCAGTTTCTGCCTGATATATCTGGCAGTATTTGCCAATATTTCTACCCAGCAACTCCTTAGTTTCCATATCACTTTCAATGATAAGGATCTTGCTTTCACTTAAATTCTTAAGCTCTGCCGGAATACTGGTCTTAGGTTGATTTCTGGATTTTTCAGCTTTGAAGATCGCTGCAGCCCTTTCAGGAACTTTTCTGTAATCTTCAAACCTGTTTTTGAAAATTGCAGTAAAGGTTGAACCCTCATTCTTCTCGGTCTCATAACTGAAGCTGCCGCCAGATCTGGAAATAAGTTCTTTCGCCTTCAGAATATATCTCAATCCGCTCCTCTCTCTCAATTTCCTCTTAGGGTCTGTATATTTGTTCTTCTCCAGAACCCGAATGTCATGAGTGGGGATCCCACGCCCGTTATCAGTTATCTGTAATTTAAGGTCTCCAACACTGGTTTCTATAAGATTGACTATTATCTTACCTCCTTTAAAGGAATAGCCGGCACTACCCGAAATAAGGCTGAAGAAAATCTTATCCAGCATTTCCATATTGTAATAGAATTCAGCATCGCCCCACTGATCGTTAATGATGATCTCCAGCTCTTTGCTTTTATATACCGGTTCTATATCTTCTATCACCTGAGGAAGATGCTTTTTCAGGTTGATTTTCGATATCTCATATACCGATTCCTGATAGTTGAAATTGAGTATCTGGTGGAAGAGATCATCAAACCTGGCCGCGAATCGCTGCAGATCTTCAACGCTTCCAGAATCGGCCGTGGCCGAGATCCTGGTTAAGGACTGTACTGCGCTCTCCACGGGCTTCTTGAATTCCTTCTTCAATTGATCCCTGAGTTCAGCCCTGGCCATCATATCAGCATTTCTGGATCTTCTGGTAAATACAAATATAAAGATGGCGACCATAGCCAGAACGCTTATTCCCATGAAAACATATACCGTGCTGATCGTTCCTGGAGCGGCCTCTACATTGATTTTAAGCTCCTGAGGACTTGTCCATGCGGAATCTTTAAGTCTGGAACGGACTTTAAATACATAATTTCCGGGGCCTAATGCTGAATAACTGACTTTATTTACCGGTGAAGCTTTACTCCATTCCTCCTCAAGGCCTTCCATTTTCCAGGAATATAATATTCCCCCGGGATCCAGGTGAGAGATCCCTTCAAAACTTACCTGAAATCCAGAGCCTTCCTTTATCTTTAGATCATTAATTCCCCCCAGCTGTAATTCCTTTGTTTTTCCCTCTTTATCTGGGCTGAGGAAACTTTTAAATTTCAACCGGGGTTTGAACTCGGTTTGTGCCAGCATTGTTTTAGGTTTAAAGATATTTATCCCTTTGGAACTTCCCAGAACATACCTGCCATCACTTAATTTCATAAAATCTGTGGTAAGTTCATTGGTGCTAAGTCCGTTCAATTCAGAGAACATCTTGATCTCTCTACCATTAAAAAATGCCATTCCCTTATCGGTGGCTAACCAGATATTTTCATCAGATATCCATTCGATACCGGTGATAT
>JAWWBH010000011.1:0-27646 GCA_033721075.1 Christiangramia sp. | reverse complement strand
CATATTATATTCAAAAGGATCATGAAAATAATTATTCGGCCTTAGCCTCAAATTTTTCCCGCTATAATCTATAACAGAATGGAATCTTTTCAGCACCTGAGCTCCCATGCTGCCATCCCGCTCTTGAAAAGAAGAAACCGCCTCCAGGGATAGACTGTCAGGATAGCTAACAGTAATATCTTCCATATCATATTTATCTAAAGAAAAGGTATGAATGCGACTACGGTACCCATAAACACTACCGCTTATTCCGAAACCAAGAAAATCTTCAAAAGATTTTCCAGGCAAATGTATACCCTTTTCCTCATCAATAAATAACCATAAAGCATCACCAGATCCACTGTCCAGAAGAAGGTCTACCGATTGTTTTGGCCCGCCTTCTATGGAGACACTGGCCTCCACATAGGGCTTGTTCAAATAAAAGTTCAAAGGCAGATCTACACATCGTCTACACTGGGAATATTCATATTCATCCTTATTGAATACCTTCATAAATTTTCGCTTGTAATTAAATTCAATTACAAAATCCTTGAAAAAATCATATCCCAGTATCCCGTTTAAAGCAACTCCAAGACGGTTTGAAATATTAAAAATCTCACCTTCAATAATATAAATACTATGGTCCTTACTTACGGCATCTCCAACCTTTAAGACATTATGACTACTTTTAAGCGCACGCAAAGGTTTGCCAACTCCCATCCCCTTAAGATATACGGTTAGCGGATTATTAAGATTTGTAGAGTCTTCGCTGGACAGGCTGAAAATTATACTGGAACTCACACCGGTATCCAATAGAAATGACAGTTCCCGCCCGTTAACCTCAACAGGAACTATCACGAGATCATTAACCAGATCAAATTTTTGCTTAAATTTTCCTTTATCATTTTCTATGACAAAATCATTTTGTGCGAAAGTGTTTGAGGAAATTGCTGATATTAATATGATTATGATCCAGACCCATATGCGTTTATAGCAGATCATATCAAGTTAATTTACGAAAAATACAGGATAATTACCCGCCTATTATTATTGATTAATGCTTTAATTTTGCAATTTTGCATTTTACAAAATAGATGCAATGCCAAAAATTTCAAATAAGGGCCTCGAAATGCCCGAATCTCCAATAAGAAAACTTGTTCCTTTTGCCGAAGCGGCAATCAAAAAAGGACGAAAGATATACCAGCTAAACATAGGTCAGCCAGACATTAAGACCCCTCAAACCGCATTAGATGCAGTTAGAAATCATGACATTGAGGTGCTTTCTTACAGTCATTCTGCCGGCTTTGATACTTACCGGGAAAAACTTGCCGGATATTACCAGAAAACGGCATTACCTGTGGAGAAGGAAGACATCATTATCACAACAGGTGGTTCTGAAGCCTTACTTTTTGCAATGGGTAGCATTACCGATCCGGGAGATGAAGTGATAATCCCCGAGCCATTTTATGCCAATTACAATGGTTTTGCTACCGCTTCAGGAGTAAAAATAAGACCTATCAAGGCCAGTATTGAGAATAGCTTCGCTCTTCCCCCAATTTCAGAATTTGAAAAACTGATCACTGATAAAACCAAGGCAATATTAATATGTAATCCTGGTAATCCAACGGGGTATCTATATACCAGGGAAGAGGTTAAACAACTGGCAGATCTCGCGTTGAAACATGACCTGTTTATAGTATCAGATGAAGTTTACCGCGAATTTGCCTATGAAGGCGCTGAACATCATTCTATAATGAGCTTACCGGAAATAGCCGATAACGCGATAATGGTAGATTCTGTTTCCAAGCGATACAGCATGTGTGGGGCAAGAATAGGTTGTCTGGTCTCTAAGAATAAAGAAGTGATCTCTACGGCAATGAAATTCGCCCAGGCGAGGCTTAGTCCGCCCACTTTTGCTCAGATCGCCAGTGAGGCCGCTCTTGATACTCCACAGGAATATTTTGATGAAGTGATAGAGCAGTACACTTTCAGAAGAAATCTTCTAGTAGACGGACTCGAAAAGATTGAAGGTGTAAGGGTAGCAAAGCCCAAAGGCGCTTTTTATTGTATTGCAGAGTTACCAGTAGAGGATACCGACGATTTTGCAAGATGGCTACTGGAGACTTTTGAAGATAACAATGAAACAGTAATGGTAGCTCCTGCCGCAGGATTCTATTCTACTCCCAACACCGGGAAAAACCAGGTGAGGATAGCCTATGTACTGAAAAAGGAAGATCTGGAACGTTCTATCAAAATTCTCGATAAAGCTCTGAAAGAATATAAACAGCAGAATTAATGCAAATACTGCGGAACTTTTCGCTTAAAAATCACAATAGCTTTGGCATCGACGTTAGAGCCGACAGATTTATTTCTGTTGAAAACGTCGATGACCTTAGGGCTATTCTCCGTAAGACCTATGCTTCAGAATTATTTATTCTTGGCGGCGGCAGCAATATGTTATTAACGGGAAATATTCACAAAACCGTAGTACATATAGGAATTAAAGGCAAGGAAATAATTTCCGAAACCGAGAATGAAGTTTTGATCCAGGCAGCCGCCGGAGAGAACTGGCACGAATTTGTTTTATGGACTTTAAGCCAGAACTTTGGCGGACTTGAAAATCTCTCTCTCATTCCAGGGAATGTAGGCACCGCACCTATTCAGAATATAGGAGCTTACGGAGTTGAGCTTAAAGACCGCTTTGTAAGTTGCCATGCCATGAATATTCAAACGCTTGAGCAACGTGAATTCAGCCTTGAGGAATGCGAATTTGGCTACCGGAATTCAATTTTTAAAAATGAGTTAAAAGACCAGTACATAATAACTTCGGTTAACTTTCGGCTTACCAAAAAGGACCATGGACTTCATACTGAATATGGCTCAATTAAAGCCGAACTGGAAAAGAACGAAATAACTTCACCTACTATTAAAGATATTTCAAATGCTGTAATTGCCATAAGACAATCAAAATTACCCGATCCTAAAAGGATTGGAAATAGTGGAAGTTTCTTTAAAAATCCCATTATAAGGGCAGAGCACTTCGATAAACTTAAAGAGGAATTTCCCGGCATACCTTCCTATCATGTTTCAGATGAGGAGATCAAAATCCCGGCAGGCTGGCTTATTGATAAAGCAGGTTTTAAGGGTTATCGGGAAGGGGATGCTGGAGTACACCAGAATCAGGCGCTGGTCCTTGTGAATTATGGTGAAGCTACAGGCAGCGAGATATTAGGCCTGGCAAAAAAGATCCAAAAAGAAATAAGCAGGAAATTTGGAGTGAAATTAGAACCGGAGGTTAATATCATATAAAAAAAAAGGGTACTACCCAATTGCAGCACCCTGTTTCACCGTGGATATAATCTTCCTTTAGGCTTTCTTCATTACAACAGCATCAATAATATGAACTACTCCGTTTGAAGCTTCAACATCGGCCTGAACAACCTTAGCTTTGTTTCCGGCTTCATCGGTTAGGATAACATTCTCCCCTTCAAGAGTAACTTTTATCTCTCCTCCTTCCAGGGTAATTAAGGTATATTCACCATCATTATCATTAATCATTTCAACAAGTTCTCCCGATGTGATTTCGTCCTCAACAACATGATATTCCAGTAGAGTGCTCAATCCTTCGTGATTCTCTTCCTTCATAAGTTTATCAAGTGTCGCCTTATCTACCTTGTTAAATGCAGCATTATTAGGAGCAAAAACTGTATAAGGCCCTTCGCTTACAGTTAGAAGCTCAGCCATTTCGGCGGTTTGAAGTGCACTTGCTAAGGTACTAAGGGTATCGGTCTCCATTGCTTTTGCGGCAATACTGTTGGATTCCATTTCCATTCGTTCCTTTTCAGCATTCATCTCGGCCTCTCTCTCGGCCTCCATCTGCTCCATTCGTTCTTTATCTTCCTGTTCTTTTTTATTATCGTTACAGGAAACAAATACCATTGCCGAAAGGGCAATAAGCATTAATAAGTTTTTCATTTTCATAATTGTAGTTTTTTTAGTGATTAACAGCGCAAGATATTGCGCAAAAGGCATTTACGACTCCAATTTCGATTAAATTTTAGTTAAATAGTGTAAAGATTATACTAATAACCTTACCCATTTTCACTTAGGTCATTTTATTACTATTTTTGCATCAGAATAAAAATGGAATATGAAATTATTAATAATCAGTATTGTTTTACTCGCCCTTGCATTTGCCGGTATTGCCATAAAAATATGGGGTAAAAAGGATGGAAAGTTTGCCGGAACCTGTGCCAGTCAGAATCCCTATTTAAACAAATCCGGGGAACCATGTAGTTTTTGTGGAAAAATGCCTGATGAAATGGAAAATTGTTCTGAAACACCTAAGACTAAATAGGCTGGATGGGAACATTACTACTGGGATTATTCATTTTTGTCGCTCTAATAAATCTGATTTATTTCTTTTCGTTTTTTTCGTTCGCCACTTCCCGAAACAAGAATAAGTTACACCCGGAAGTCCCGGTTTCAGTAATAATTTGCGCAAAAAACGAGGCAGAAAACCTGGAAAATTTCCTGCCTTCCATACTCGAGCAGGATTATCCCGAATTTGAAGTAATTGTAATAAATGACGCTTCTTCAGATAATACTCTGGAGATCATAGAAGAATTTCAAAAATACGATCCCAGGGTAAAGATCGTGGATGTACAGAACAACGAAGCTTTTTGGGCCAATAAAAAATACGCGCTAACCCTGGGTATTAAAAAGGCCAGATATGAACACTTACTTTTCACCGATGCCGACTGTGCTCCACAGTCTAAAAACTGGATAAAGGAGATGTCGGGCAATTTTCAGCCCGGAACCTCCATCATTCTTGGTTATGGTGGTTATTTCCATCATTCGGGCTCCTTGCTGAATAAACTTATCAGGTTTGAAACCCTACTTACTGCAATTCAGTATTTTTCCTACGCGCGACTCGGCTCACCGTATATGGGAGTGGGCCGAAACCTGGCATACACCTCTACCCGGTTCTATGAGCTAAAAGGTTTTGCCACTCACCTTCATTTGAGGTCTGGCGATGATGATCTTTTTGTAAATGAAGCATCTAATTCCAGTAATACGGCGATATGTTTTAATTCTGATGCGATCACCAGAAGCGTTCCAAAAAATAATTTTTCAGAATGGTTCCATCAAAAAAGACGGCATGTATCGGTAGCCTCCCATTATAAGCCGAAACATAAATTCCTGCTTGGTAGTTTTTACATCTTCAGGGTTCTCTTCTGGGTCTTACTGGTATTGCTACTGGCCCTTCAGGTATATCCTCAAATCGTATTGGGTATATTAGGTTTTAAACTGATCATAGAAGCTTTCGTATATTTTAAATCTGCCAAAAAACTGAACGAAACAGATGTGGTGTGGTTATATCCGTTTTTCGATCTTTTCTTAATCTTCCTTCAAATGGCTATCTTTATATCTAACCTCATTTCAAAACCAAAGCATTGGAAATAAATCCGGACGAACTTCTGGAAAAGATCAGGGAGGCTAAAGATGGAAACCAGACAGCCTTTAATTACCTGTTGGACAAATACTGGAACGATGTATATGGTTTTCAATTAAAGAAAACCAAAAATGAATATGAGGCGGAAGATATCACTATCCAGACCTTCTCAAAAGCCTTCAATAAAATAGACACTTTTGATGAAAATTATTCCTTCGCCACCTGGCTTATCGCAATTTCGAAAAACATACATATTGACCAGATAAGGAAAAAAAATGCCTCTATTAGTTCTAAGACCAATTTTCAGGATGAGAACAGGCTTTATGAAATTGCCGATGAGACCCCCAGTATCGAGGATAAACTTATCAAGGAGCAGCATTTGGAACAGTTACTTTCAGATATCAAACAACTAAAACCACATTACCAGGAAGTGATCAATCTTCGTTTTTTTCAGGAAAAAAGCTACAAACAGATCGCCAATAGCCTTAATGAACCTATGAACAATGTGAAGATAAAACTGCTTAGAGCCAAGAAGCTATTAGCGGAAATTATTGAAGCCAGAAAAAGCTGAGTAAGGAATTAAAACCTACCGAGTCTAATTTATGCAGTTCAGCTTATTATTGTATCTTTGAACCACAATTTTTGCTATGAATACAGACGTTGCGCCTCTAGAATCCAAAACAGAAAGAAAGCCTAAACCTAAATGGCTTCGTGTAAAACTTCCCACTGGAAAAAAATACACAGAACTAAGGAATCTTGTCGACAAATATGACCTCCATACTATCTGTACTTCCGGTAGTTGCCCAAATATGGGAGAATGCTGGAGCGAAGGTACTGCGACCTTCATGATCCTTGGTAATATTTGTACACGATCCTGTGGTTTTTGTGGTGTGAAAACCGGAAGACCGGAAACTGTGGACTGGGATGAGCCAGAAAAGGTAGCAAGATCGATCAAGCTAATGAAGATCAAACATGCGGTCATTACAAGTGTAGACCGTGATGATTTGAAGGATATGGGATCTATAATCTGGGCTGAAACAGTAAAAGCCATCAGAAGGATGAATCCTGAAACAACTCTTGAAACGCTTATTCCGGATTTTCAGGGAAATGAAAGAAATATAGACCGTATTGTGGAGGTTATGCCGGAAGTGGTTTCTCACAATATGGAAACGGTTAGACGGCTTACCCGGGAAGTGCGAATACAGGCAAAATATGAAAGAAGCCTTGCTGTTCTGAAGTATTTGAAGGATAGCGGTATTAATAGAACAAAATCGGGGATCATGCTGGGCCTTGGCGAACAGGAAGAAGAAGTTATCCAAACCCTTCATGACCTTAAAGATGCCGGAGTAGATGTTGTTACTATAGGGCAATATCTCCAACCAAGTAAAAAACACCTGCCTGTTAAGCAATTCATCACTCCAGATCAATTCAAAAAATATGAAGAAATTGGGCTGGATCTTGGGTTCAGACATGTAGAAAGCAGTGCATTAGTCAGGTCTTCCTACAAAGCTCAAAAACATATTAATTAGTCTGTAAATGGCCGCAACTATTAATATTGCCATTAATGGTTTTGGCAGAATTGGAAGAAACCTTTTTCGAATCCTCCTGGACCACCCTTCTATAAAAGTGGTGGCACTTAATGATATTCACGATGCGACGAGCCTGGCCCATCTTTTAAAATATGACAGTGTTCATCGAACTTTAAACGCTGAAGTATCATCGAATGATTCAGGAATATTCGTTAACGATAATTTCATTCCCTTATTAAATTTTAAATCCCCGGCTGATATTCCCTGGAATGAATATAAGGTAGATTATGTGGTAGAATGTTCTGGACAGTTCAAAACTGAGGATACGTTAATACCTCATTTAAAACAAGGGGTGAAAAAAGTAATCCTTTCAGTCCCCCCGCAGGACGAGAACATAAAAATGGTCGTTTTGGGAGTGAATGAGCATATTTTAGATGGTACCGAAAAAATAATCTCTAACGCATCCTGTACCACTAACAACGCCGCACCAATGCTGAAGGTCATCAACGATAACCTGAAAGTAACCCAGGCATACATCACAACGGTACATTCCTACACTTCAGATCAAAGCCTCCATGACAAACCACATAGGGACCTTAGAAGAAGTCGAGCTGCAGCTCAATCCATAATTCCTACAACTACAGGAGCCGCTAAAGCCCTAACGAGCATTTTTCCGGAGCTTAGCAGTGTTATAGGTGGTTGCGGAATACGGGTTCCGGTACCAAATGGTTCACTCACAGACATGACACTAAATGTAGAAAAAGAAACCAGTATCGCCGAAGTAAACAGCTTGTTCAAACAGGCCGCTCAGGACACAATGAAGGGCATTATTCAATATACTGAAGACCCAATTGTAAGCGTGGATATACTTGATAGTCAGTTTAGTTGCGTATTCGATGCAAAAATGACTTCCGTAATTGGAGGAAAACTTATAAAACTGATTGGCTGGTATGATAATGAAATTGGATATTCTAACCGTCTTATCGATTTAATTTCACTCGTAAACGATAAATAGCTATATTTAACCACATTAACAGCAGCTTGCTATTTTCCCGAATGAAGAACTTGAAGCTAACCTTATTATTTTTATGTTGCTTTCTAACCTTGAGTTTTCAGGATTCAAAGATAGATGAAGCCCAGCCCAGCCCTAAGGAGATCAAACAATTGCTGAGCCAGGCAGAAAATTCCATAGATATGATGGAATTTGACAAAGCTCAAAGGCAATTGAACAAATCTCTGGAATTAGCAAAACGTATAGACCATAAGAGATACATTGCTCTTTCCAGTAGTATTCTTGCCCGCATGTACCATGTTAGACATGAATACGATAAAGGAATAACCCAGCTTCAGCGCGCTATCAATATTCAACGTGAGATAAACGATCAATCGGGCCTTGCCTACTCTTATATACTTTACGGAAAACTGCTATACTCGAAAGGGGAAGACATGCGTGCTGTTAAATATTTTGATCTGGCTGAAGGTTATTACGAAAAGGAAAAAAACACTGAACAATTAGGCATTATCGCTCTCAACAAGGCCATTGTATACCTGTATGATGCAGACAAAAGAGATCAGGCCATCTCTTTGCTCAATAATGCCGAAATATATCTTAAAGACAGCGAGAATTATTACGAACTTTCAAGACTTCATTACTATCGGGCCAGGGCAGCAATGATAGAAGGTGATTTTGATAAGGCTGCAAAAGCGGCTCAGGGAGGCCTGAGCATTGCAAAGTCTGGCAACTATATTGGAATGACTATGTATTCATTCAGCCTGCTTAGTCAAATAGAAGAACGCCGGAATAATCCCGTCGAAGCACTGGATTATTTAAAAAAAGCGAACGAAATTCAGGAAGCGGTTTTCAATATGAATAAAGAAGCCCTTGGCAGTGAAACTTATGAGCGTTTTGGTATGGAATCCTTAAAGTCGACCGTAAACGAACTTACCTTACAAAATGCTGAACAGGAAAGAACATTAAAGGTCAATAAACTTACAACCATTTTAAGTGTAGCCCTTATAACCATCCTATCGCTTTTAACCTTATCCCTATATAAAAACAATAATTTAAGAGCGAGAGCCAATGAACTGCTTCAGAAGAAAAACTCTGAGCTTACCCTGGCCAAGGAAAACGCTGAAAAGGCCTCCATGGCGAAAGCACAGTTCCTTTCAACCATAACTCACGAACTAAGAACACCTCTTTACGCAGTAACGGGTTTGACCCATCTTCTACTGGAAGAAAGCCCTACCGAGAGTCAGAAAGAACACCTGAATTCCTTGAAATTTTCGGGTGAATATCTTTTATCTCTAATCAATAATATTTTAGATCTGAACAAGCTGGAAGCGAATAAGGTAGAGATCGTGAAGTCATCATTCAATCTGGAAAAAAGAATGTCTGATGTTCTCATTGCCCTGAAGAATTCGGCAGACGAAAAGAAAACAAAGCTTCATTTCGATTTTGATAAGAATATCCCCAAGAAACTCATTGGCGACCCCCTTAAGATCTCGCAGATCCTTATTAACCTTATTGGAAACTCGATAAAATTTACGGAGAACGGGGATATATGGATCTCTGTCACTAAAAATAAACAGGTAGATAAGAAAGTATTTCTTCAGTTTGAAATTAGGGACAACGGAGAAGGGATCAGTAAGGAGAAACAAAAGGCCATTTTTGAGAATTTCACTCAGGGATCAACTCAGATCAACCGCAAATTTGGCGGAACAGGTTTAGGTTTATCTATTGTAAAGAATTTGCTTAGCCTGCTCAACAGTGAGATCGATCTTGAAAGTGAACTTGGAGAAGGCTCCAAATTCAGTTTTGAACTGGAATTCGAGGCTCCTGATGCAAAAGCAATAGAAGCTCCTGCGCCGGTTGCTTCAGAGGAGTCCGAGTTATCTAATGAGATAATGGAAGACAAGCGCATTCTGGTAGTTGAAGACAATAAGATCAACCAAATGATCACCCGCAAGATCCTGGAAAAGAACAAAGTGATCTGTGATGTCGCTGACAATGGAACCACTGCGATAGAAAAGGTTAAAAACAATCATTTTGACCTTATCCTTATGGATATACATATGCCGGGAATCAGCGGGATAGAGGCTACCATAGAAATTAGGAAATTCAATGCTGAGATCCCAGTTATTGCCTTAACAGCTGTTACATTAGACGATAACCTTGACGAATTCTACCTTAATGGTTTCAACGATATTATTCCAAAACCTTATAAGACAGAAGAGTTCTTTCACAAGATCAACAAGTACCTAGCTTCCAGAGAAACAACAGTTTAACCTCTTTGGCACGTGCTTTGTTTACTATATGGCTAGTAGAATTATATAGAGTAGACTTATCTTATATAGTTTGAATTAGCCAAAATAAAATGAGGTGTTGTCAACACCTCATTTTTTATTTATAAATGCCTGAATACGCTTATTAAAATCTCTTTCTCCATTTAAGAATTTCACTTCAATAGGCAGATAATATAACGGTTTATTGGTTATTCTGTCTTTCAATCTCATAAAATCCTTTTCGGTAGTGAGTATCCTTTTTGGTTGCGCCTCAAGTTCATTTATCTCTTTATCAGAAAAATTATTGTGGTCTGGAAACCTGAAATGCTCAAGATCAATATCTCTGGTTTTAAGAAAATCAATAAGCGGCATGGGATTGGCTATCCCCGTAACCAGACAAAATCCGGAAGCTGATATTTCCCTTATTGGTATTGTGTCCACCCTGGAAAACACCTTACCTGAATAGCTGATTGCAGTAAAATAAACCTCCTGATGAGCTTCAGGCTTAAGCTTCTTTCTGATCCCCTGCATCTCTTCTGAAGATAGATCTTCTGGACACTTGGTTACAACTATCACATCGGCTCTATTAGCCGAACTAGATGATTCTCTGAGATTTCCGGCAGGCAGTAAAAGATCATCAATATACAGATCTTCATATGCCGTTAGTAAAATATAGAAGCCCGCCTTTACTTTGCGATGCTGAAAAGCATCATCCAGCAGGATCACATCGGGCGAAAACTTTTGCAACTCGGCAATCCCTTCCCTCCTGTTAGCATCCACAGCTACCGTCACGTCTGGAAATTTATTTTTGAACTGTAGTGGCTCGTCTCCTACCCTTTTTGCTAAACTGTCTACTTCCACAAGCTGAAATCCACTACTTTCTCTTTTATAACCCCTACTTAAGGTCGCAGATTTATAATCCCTATGAAGCATCTTCAAAAGATATTCAATCATAGGTGACTTACCTGTTCCTCCCATGTTGAGATTTCCCACACCTATAACAGGCAGGTCATAAGTCTCAGAGCTTAATATACTTCGATCATAAAGTTCATTTCGAATCCCAGTTATAGCCTGATATAAAACGGAAAAAGGAAAGAGTAATTTTCTCGGATTCGGCATGAAAGGCTGTGTATAATATTTATATTTGGACAGTTAAAGGCTAAAATTCAGGAAAACTGGAGAATATTTCTACAATTTCGAATATTCCTTCCGTAGTGATCCGAAAGCTAAAATATTAAATTATGACCATACAGGAAGTAATTAACCAGATTGAAGATTTTGCTCCCACACGTTATGCTGAAGATTTCGACAATGTAGGTCTCCTGGTAGGAGATAAATCAAAGGAGGTCACCGGTGCGCTAATAACGCTGGATACACTTGAAGCCACGGTGGATGAGGCTATCCAAAAAGATTGTAATCTCATTATAAGCTTCCACCCGATAATATTTTCAGGACTTAAGAAACTCACCGGTAAGAATTATGTGGAGAGAACCGTGCTTAAAGCTATTAAGAACGATATCGCCATCTATGCCATTCACACTGCTTTAGACAATCAGTATAAAGGGGTAAATGATATGATCTCCGAAAAACTTGATTTAAGGAACAGGCAGATCCTCATTCCGCGAAGAGATTCCATAAAAAAGCTCACCACCTTTGTTCCGGTCCAAAATGCAGATGAAGTAAGGAATGCTCTATTTAAAGCCGGTGGCGGAAGTATAGGAAACTATGATAATTGTAGTTTCAATATAAAAGGAAAAGGATCTTTTAAAGGTAATGAGGAATCGAATCCGGTTATTGGAGAAAAAGGTAAGATCCATTTTGAAGAAGAAGTACAAATAGGTATCACTTACCCGGCCCATTTAGAATCAGGGATTTTGAAAAATCTTTTTAAATCCCATCCTTATGAAGAAGTTGCCTACGAGATACATAGCCTGGAGAACAAAAATCAGCATCTGGGAATGGGTATGATAGGAGAACTAAGTGTAGAAGCCAATGAATCGGACTTTTTAAAGCAGGTTAAGAAGACTTTTGGCGCGGGATGTGTGAGACATTCCAAATTACTGAACAAACCAGTAAAAAAAGTAGCCGTTTTGGGCGGAAGTGGCGCTTTTGCCATCGAAAATGCAAAAGCCGCAGGAGCCGATGTATTTATAACCGCAGATCTTAAATATCACGACTTTTATAAAGCCGAGGAAAAGCTGGTGTTAGCGGATATTGGACACTATGAAAGTGAACAGTTTACAAAAAATTTACTATATTCTTTTCTTAGCAAAAAAATTACTAGTTTTGCACTTATTTTAGCAGATACAAATACCAATCCAATCAACTATTTATAATATGGCGAAAAAAAACGATGTTACTGTAGAAGAGAAGTTAAGATCACTGTACGATCTTCAGTTGGTAGATTCGAGAATTGACGAAATTAGAAACGTACGTGGTGAACTTCCCCTTGAAGTTGAAGATCTGGAAGATGAAGTAGCAGGTTTAAACAGGCGCCTGGAAAAACTGGATGCTGATATAGAAGTCATTGAAAATGACATCAAGAACAAGAAGAACCAGATTGAGGAGTCTAAGTCAACTATCAAAAAATATTCTGACCAGCAGAAAAATGTTCGTAACAACAGGGAATTCAATGCCTTAAGTAAAGAGGTCGAATTCCAGGAACTTGAAATCGAACTTTCTGAAAAGCACATCAAGGAATACAAAGCGAAGATCGAACAGAAAAAAGAAATCATCGCTCAAACCAAAGAGAAGCTAGCAGAAAGAGAAGAGCACCTTAAACACAAAAAAGGAGAGCTTGACGAGATCCTTAAGGAAACCGAGAAGGAGGAACAGGCTCTTATTGAAAAATCAAAGGAGTACGAAAAGAACATCGAGGAAAGACTGGTTACGGCTTATAAAAGAATAAGAAGTAATGTTAAGAATGGTCTTGCAGTTGTTCCGGTAGAGCGTGGAGCTTCAGGAGGCTCATTCTTCACTATCCCTCCACAGGTGATCATGGAGATCGCGGGCCGTAAAAAGATCATCACAGATGAGCATAGCGGTAGAATTCTTGTGGACGAGGAACTGGCAAAGGAAGAACAGGAAAAAATGGCCGGAATGTTTAAAAAGTTCTAGACTTTTTTCAACTCATAAAATAAACTGCCTGGAAAATAACAGTAGGATCTTCCAGATCTGAAGTAAAAGTTTTTCAGGCAGTTTTTTTATGGAATAGTCAAGCCTGCCCATAAGTGGGATTAACAAGTATTTCACATTTATAAGTCTATAAAAGGCTACCTTTAACTAACCCAATTCGTTAAAGATGAGAACTACAATAATCCTTTTTTCCCTGATGCTGTGTCTAATATCTTGTAAAGACAATAAGCAAAACACAGATGAAGAATTAGACGAATATCAAACCGAGACTATTGACTCTTGGGAGGAAACAGGAAATTCGGACGGGAGCCAGGATTCGGACCAAAATGCGGAGGTCCCCGATTCAGATAGGTCAAATTCAGAATCTGAAGAAAAAACCACATCAGATAATAACATTTCCGGAACTTATATTAAAAGTGATCACCCTGAAGACTGGAATTGCAGCTGCTTCTGTCTGGATGTAAAAATGAGCGGCACTTCAGAATTATGCCTTTCGCAAGACAAATTGTATATAAATGGCAGGTTTGAACAGCGCGGGAACAACATTAATATCTATTATTCAGGGAAATCTTCTAAAACTACAAATTCTGACATCCCCTGGGATAAATTTGAAAAAAATACTCCAATTGCTGTTTTAAGTCCATCAGCCAACGGTTTTGATCTTGATTGGAAAGGATTTAGCATTGATGGAGAGATCGCTGTTGACTATGCGTTATATGGGAAGAAAACATTAGAAGGAACCTACAAGAGAAAATAATATGAGATTTATAGCCTTAAACCTAATTAGTCTAGTACTTCTTGCCTGCGGAAATCAGACAAAAGATAACACCGTAACCAAACCAGAGATAGCGAATGCTGAACCGGTTGAGGTAAGCACTCAGGACGGAATGAAAAGGGCTTACTTCGCCAGTGGCTGCTTTTGGTGCGTTGAAGCTATCTATGAAAGTATTGAAGGAGTTAAAGAATCCATTTCAGGCTATGCCGGAGGACATACCAAGAATCCTACCTATGAATCGAGCAACACAGGACAAACCGGACATGCGGAATCTGTGGAAGTGATCTATGATCCAGATGTGGTAAGCTTTAAAACACTAGTGGAAGTCTATTTTGGTTCCCAGGATCCAACCCAGGTGAATGGGCAGGGTCCAGATAGAGGTTCGCAGTACCGATCTATCGTTTTTTATCAGAATGAAGAACAGAAAAAGATCATAGAGGAGGTTAAGGCCGAAGTAGCTAAGGAATATGACGAACCTATTGCCGCCGAAATCTTACCTTTTCAGAAATTCTGGAAGGCTGAGGACTATCACCAGGATTATGAGAAGAACAATCCTAATAATCCCTATATTCAGAAAGTTTCAATTCCCCGATTAAACAGGTTTAAAGCAAAATTTCCTGATATACTGAAGGAGGAAGCACATTAAATAAAAAAGCTGCCGGTTGGCAGCTTTTTTATTTTTTTATCAGCTCGATTATTTTGTTTTCAACTTCCCCGGAATCCCATTTCTCTTCAATATTCGGAATCTTCATTACCTCATCCATGATCCCCCTTTGGTAATCCCCTATTTTCAATGCTTCAGAATAGGCTTTATCAGAAAAGGTAACTCTGGAATACAGAGGCGTCCAAAGATCAGGATGATCCTGGGCAAATTTCTTTTCTATTTTCTTTCGCAGGAGAAACATTGGATCTGCCGTCTTACTACTCATCTCTACAAAGTTCCTGTAGCTCAACTCGGCTATGGCATCAGCATTAGCTTTTCTTTCTGTTTGATATTCTTCAAATATCTGCTGCCAGTCGTCCCCGTATTTATCCATTTTAGCATTAAGTACCGAAATATCCTCAAATCCTGCATTCATCCCCTGTCCGTAAAAAGGCACAATGGCATGTGCGGAATCTCCCACCAGTGTTATCTTATCATAATAAGACCATGGGAAACATTTTATAGTCACCATAGCACTCGTAGGATTCCTGAAAAAATCTTTCTTCAAATTGGATATCTCATCCTTGATATCAGAAAAATAAGTCTCAAAAAACACATCGGCATCATGCTCAGTCTTTATACTTTCAAATGAAATCTCACCCTCGAAAGGTAAAAACAAGGTACAGGTGAAAGTCCCATCAAGGTTAGGCATCGCGATAAGCATAAAATTTCCTCTGGGCCAGATATGGAAAGAAGAACTATCCATCTTATGAGTTCCATCATCATTCGGTAGGATGGTGAGTTCTTTATAGCCAACATCAATAAAATGCTGGGAATAATTGAATCTGCTCTGTCTTTGCATTTTATGTCGTACCCGAGAAAAAGCACCATCAGCACCAAAGATCAGATCAAACTGATATTCCTCCCAATTACTCTTTTCAGATTCCCCTGTGTAGAGGCGGGCATTGGCCATATCCACTTCCCATACTTTTTCTTCAAATTTGAACTCAGCTCCGGCTTTTTCTGCCAGGTCTATCATTTTCCTGTTCAGCACTCCTCTGGAAATCGAATAGATCGCTTCCCCTTCTTCTCCGTATTTCTGGTAATAGACGGGCTGTCCTTCCACATGCATTGCTCTTTTATCTAGCGGCAGGGCTAATTTCCTTATTTCCTCTTCTATTCCAACCTCTCCTAAAGCCTTCCAACCCCTGTTTGACATAGCAAGGTTAATAGATCTGCCAGAGAATTCGACTTTTCTCACATCGGGTCTACGATCAAATACAGTAACCGAATGCCCCTGCTTCCTTAGGTAAATAGCCAGTAATGATCCAACAAGTCCCGATCCTACTATGGCTACATTCTTTTTTGTTTGCATGAAGTGGTTTGAAAATAATTTTCGGCAGAGGTCTAAGCGGTGCCAAAGGATTTCAAAAATTTTAATTACGAAATTACTTAATAAAAATGAAACAGACTTATTCGAATGGCCTGAATAAACCCATTGATTTCTGGCATTTATCATTTAATTAACAGCGGTAAAGGTTCATATCTGGTAATTTTATAGAACGAACCGAAAAATCGATTATCATGTCGCAGGCTAATCAACCCCTTCTTGAACCCTATAAAATTGGTGACCTTCCATTGAAGAACAGGGTGGTCATGGCACCAATGACGAGGAACCGCGCAGATAATAAACACAATGCACCTACAGATCTTCATGTAAAGTATTATACTCAGCGTGCCGGGGCCGGACTGATTATTACTGAAGGCTCCCAGGTTTCAGAGCGGGCCGTTGGTTATCTGCATACTCCAGGTATTTATACAGAGGAACAGGTTGCAGGCTGGAAGAAAGTTACAGATGCCGTTCACGAAGAAGAAGGAAAAATATTCGTGCAATTATGGCACTGCGGAAGGATGTCGCATCCCAAATTCCACAACGGGGAGAGACCTCTTGCTCCAAGTGCCGTTAATCCCGAAACTAAGGTATTCACACCTGATGGTTTTGAACAGACCACAGAACCCAAGGAAATGAGCATCCAGGAGATCCATGAAACGATCCAGGAATTCAAACATGCCGCTCAAATGGCTAAAGATGCTGGATTTGATGGAGTAGAGATTCATTCTTCTAATGGTTACCTTTTTCATCAATTCTTCAATAAGAATTCCAATTTAAGAACCGATGATTATGGAGGAAGTATTCCTAACCGGGCAAGATTTTTCTTTGACGTTCTGGAGGTGATCGGTGAGATATGGCCCGAGAACAGGATCGCCTGTCGGTTCAACCCTTCTCTGAATGGAGCTTTTGGCATTACGGCGACCGAAGAAAGTATCGCGGTATTCGATTATATCATGGATAAACTTAATGCATACGACCTTGCCTATGTTCATCTTTCAGAACCTATGAACGATGTAAGTAATATTGATTATCTGGTCTCTGAGGTTTGTAAACATTACCGCCCAATCTATAAAGGAACTATAATGGCCAACAAAGGTTTTACCCAGGAAAAGGGAAATAAAATTCTTGAAGATGGATATGCAGACCTTGTCTCCTTTGCCAGGCTATTTGTTTCCAACCCCGATCTCCCGGAAAGGTTCAGAAATAACTGGCCAACTGCCGATTGGGATACAGAAACATTTTATACCCAGGGATCCAAAGGATATACCGATTACCCTGCTTATGAAGAGAAAAAGTCCTAATTTTTTAATAAACATATTATAAAAGCTGTTAAGGGTTTACCGCCAGTCCTTGGGAAAAATTAAATTAGTATCAACTAAATCATATAATTATGGATCAGGAAAAGTTAGACCACATGAGATCTGTACTGAACAAACTTGAGGATATCAAGAATACTCAGGAAAGTCTTATAGATAAAATAAACCATGTGATCACAGATTTATTTCAGCATCCGGATAAAGATCTGGAAAAAATCATGGAAGACGCCCATCAAAAAGCTTCAGACAATATTGATTCTATTAGAGAAGCGATGGAAGATTACGAAATGTCAATTAATAAATTAGAGAATCAGGATTAATTTAAAAATCCGTTAACAGGCTTTTAAACGAGCAATTTCTAAATTGAGGTCAGTCTAACAAACTGACCTTTTTTTATGAAGCATATAAGCGCAGAAGATATCAGGAAAATGGAGAAGATCTACCGGTTGAACCTTATCAACAGCTCTACCGGTTATAAATCTGCAAATCTTATAGCCACCAAATCTAAATCTGGAAACCCTAACGTGGCAGTGTTCAGTTCGGTAACCCACATTGGTAGTGACCCGGCCATGCTGGGGTTTGTGACCAGACCTTTAAGTGTAGCGCGCAATACATACCAGAACATAAAAGAGACCTCTTATTTTACCGTTAACCATATTCATGAAAAAATGATCGAACAGGCCCATCAAACGGCTGCAAAATATGAGGAGGATATTTCTGAATTCCACAAAACAGGACTGGAAGAAGAATATCTGAACGGCTTTTTTGCTCCTTATGTAAAACAATCTGAAATAAAGCTGGGTTGCAAATACCTGAATGAATATAAGATCAAGGAAAATGATACTCTTTTAATCATTGCCTCTATAGAACACATTTATTTTGACGAAGGAATACAGATGCCCGACGGATGGCTTCGCCTTGATGATGCCGGAACCGTAGCTATAAATGGGCTGGATGGATATTCCCTTCCGGCACTGCTTGACAGGTTCCATTATGCACGGCCGGGACAGGAAGTAAAATCATTCTTTAGCAAGGAAACCAGTGATCAATAGATGGAAAAAGCATTGGTTTGGTTTAGAAATGACCTTCGAATCTCAGATAATGAAAGCCTGGTAACTTTGCATATACTTCATGAAAAGGTTACAGGTGTTCATCTTTTTTATTCAGGGCAGTGTGAACGTTTTAAAAAGACCATGCTCTCTCATTATGAATATCAGGATCAATGGCTGAAGAATTAAAAACACTCCGTTTGATCCTGGGAGACCAGTTAAACCATAAGCATAGCTGGTTCCATACAGGACCAGAGAACACTACCTATGTGATGATGGAAATGAGGCAGGAAACCGATTATGTGGTTCATCATATCCAGAAAGTATTAGGTTTCTTTAGTTCGATGCGAAATTTTTCCGAATACCTTAAGGAAAGAGGACATGATGTTATTTACTTCAAAATAAATGATAAGAACAACAAACAGGACCTTAAAAAGAATTTAAAGAGACTGATTTCTGAAAGAAATTTCGAAAAATTCGAATACCAGCTTCCTGATGAATACCGACTGGATGAACAGTTAAAGAAAATTTGTAACGGGCTGATTATTGAGTCAGAAGCTTATGATACCGAACATTTTTTTACAAGTCGGGGTGATCTGGAAAAGTTTTTCAAAGGAAAGAAACAGCTTACCATGGAGTACTTCCACCGGGATATGCGTAAAAAGCATAATATACTCATGGTTGATTCGAATAATCCGGAAGGCGGAAAATGGAATTTTGACAAGTCTAACCGAAAGAAATGGAAGGGTGAACCTGACATCCCGCATGAAAGAGGTTTTAGAAAGGATGTTTCAGGTATTCTTGAAGAAATAAATAAAGCGGGAATCAAAACGATTGGAAGTGTAGATGAGAAAAATTTTAACTGGCCCACTTCCCGTCAGGATGCCCTTTCCACGCTCAATTATTTCTGCAAAAATCTGCTGATTCATTTCGGCGATTTCCAGGATGCCATGCATACTGACGAGGCATATTTATTTCATTCCCGCCTTTCTTTCAGCCTCAACACTAAATTGATAAGTCCCAAGGAAGTGATCGACAGTGTACTTGAGCATTATTACGATCACAAGGATGAGATCGATATTTCCCAGGCAGAAGGATTCATAAGGCAGATTCTTGGCTGGAGGGAGTATATGAGAGGGATCTACTGGAAAGAAATGCCAGGTTACGCGAGAAGTAATAGGCTGCGAAACCAAAATGATCTTCCTCCTTTCTTCTGGAATGCTGAGACTAATATGAATTGTCTTCATCATTCCATAAAGAACAGTCTTGAAAACGCCTATTCTCATCACATCCAGCGGCTAATGATCATCGGGAACTTTGCGCTGCTCACCCAAACCCATCCCGATGAAGTAGATAAATGGTACCTGGGAATCTATATTGATGCCATTGAGTGGGTAGAAATAACCAATACCCGTGGCATGAGCCAGTTTGCCGATGGAGGGGTTGTTGCTACCAAACCGTACGTATCAAGCGGTAGTTACATTAATAAGATGAGCAATTACTGTAAAAGTTGCCACTATAATGTCAATAAAAAGACCGAGGAAAATGCATGCCCTTTTAACAGTCTTTACTGGAATTTTCTAGATGCAAATCGTAAAGAATTCAGAAAAAATCAAAGGATGAATATGATGATGAGCCTGCTTGAGAAAAAGAATTCTGAAGAAATTGAAAAGATTAGAAAAAGAGCTGCTGAAATTATTAATAACCCCTCTGATTTTTAATAACTAAAGTTAAATCAAGGTTAAATGCAGTGTTACAGGGGAGTTGATTATCTAAATTAGTATAAGAATTAACCATAATTTTAAACTGATTTATATTTAATATTAACCAACGACGACCTTTTATGGTTGTTCTAAAATCAACCTGATATGAGAGATTTAATTTGGCTTATTATCGTTTTACTGGTAATTGGTTGGCTTGTAGGATACTTTGCTTTTCCAGATCTTGGAAGTATTATTCATCTCCTTATAGTTCTTGCCGTTATATTAATCCTTTATAAATTATTAACTGGCCGAAGACTGTAGGAATTGTAATTTTTTAAGATAACCCTTTGATCGCTCAAAGGGTTTTTTATTTCATAAATTAGTAGAAGTAACTACAAGGTATGTGGACATTAGAAAAAAAGAAAGCACTTGTCACTGGTGGCACAAAAGGAATTGGCCGTGCTACGGTACTTGAATTCCTGGAACTGGGCGCTGAAGTTCTTTTCACTTCCAGAAGTGAAGGAGATGTGCGGGAATTTGAACAAGAACTCCGGAATAAGGGATTAAAGGCCCATGGATTTGTTGCTGATTCATCAAAAAATGAAGATAGGTCTAAGATAAAGTCATGGATCGCTGAAAACTGGAAAAAGTTAGACATTCTTGTTCATAATGCCGGTATCAATATCCGCAAAAAAGCTAATGATTATTCTAAAGAGGAATTCAGAGAGGTTGTTGAGATCAACCTGATCTCTCCCTTCGAACTTAGCCGATTATTGCATCCCTTTCTTAAGGAATCAGGCAAAGCCACTATTATTAATATAGCCTCCTCGGCCGCTATCCAGGATGTAGGAACCGGAGTTCCTTATGCAATGTCAAAATCTGGTTTACTTCAACAAACAAGAAGCCTGGCCGCTGAGTGGGCTGAAGATGGAATAAGAGTAAATGCGGTTTCTCCATGGTTCACCAGGACTCCGCTAACAGAAGGCTACCTCAGGCAGGAGGAGAAAATGAAGGCTATTTTAGACCGTACTCCCCTGAAAAGAGTAGCCGAGGTAAGCGAGATATCAGCTATCATATCTTTTCTGGCTATGGAAAAATCATCTTTCATTACAGGACAGAATATCATTGCCGATGGAGGCATGAGCATTAAAGCAATATAAACCAACAACTAAAAAACGATCATATGAAAAAAACAATCACAATTATTTTCTTGTCTCTGATGGTAATTGGCTGTAACCAGGCAAAGAAGAAAAATAAAGAAGTTGCTGAAGATCCTAATCTCGAAGTGCATGAAAAAATTGCCATGGCCAACGGATTTGAAAAATTTGACAGCATAAGCCAGATCAAATTCACCTTTAATGTAAAAGTGAATGATTCACTTCGTTCGCAGAGACGCTGGGTATGGAACATAAAAACTGATAAAATAAGCCTTACAGAAAAGGACAGCACGATGAGTTATACCAAAAAGGATAGCCTTGCTGAAGACAAAAAATATATAGATCGTCGCTTTGTAAATGACTCTTACTGGTTGCTTTTTCCATATCAGTTGAAATGGTCTGATGCTGAGTTCAGTGAAGTCAAAACTGCAACTGCTCCTATAAGTGAAAAGGAAATGAGTATGATGACGGTAAGTTATCCTTCAGAAGGGGGATATACACCCGGAGATAGTTATGATATATATTTTGATGATGATTATATGATTCGGGAATGGGTCTATAAATCTTCAGACGGGCAAAGGGAATCGCCTTCAACCTGGGAAGATTATAAGGATTTTGACGGTATAAAGATTGCCACCATGCATAAATCCAAGGATGGAAATTTTGAATTGTTCTTCTCAGATGTATCAATAGAACAATAACAATAAATCTGGCTAAGAAATTAAAGTTCATCCTGAATTTATTTCAGGATCTCTGGTATGACGGTTACTGGAGTTATCTTGTAGAAGCTGAAACTAGTTCAGCTTGACGAGAGGAATTTCTTAGCCAGATTTAATTACTCACATTTTGCTTGCTAAGTATTCCATTTTTCAGGATCTGTCCGAAATCATATATATCCTCGAAAGAACAATAAAATGGTGCCGGTGCCAGTCTTATCACGTTAGGTTCGCGCCAGTCTGTAATCACACCATTGTCCATAAGGTATTTGAAAAGTTCCCTTCCCTCGCCATGCAGAAAAACCGATAACTGTGTAGCCCTTTCTTCCTGACTGGCTGGCGTTATTATCTCAAATGTACTTTCCACTTCTTTGTCAATCTCATGAAGAATAAATTCAAGATAAGCCACTATTCTATTTCTTTTCTCAATAAGCGCAGGCATCCCAACCTCATCAAACATTTCCAGGGAAGCCAGGTATGGAGCCAATGACAATACAGGGGCGTTGCTCACCTGCCAGGCATTTGCCGTAGGCTCTGGCTGGAATTCCGGCTCCATTAAAAAACGTCTATCCTTATTATGACCCCACCAGCCTTCGAATCTGGGAATATCCTTCTTATTATGATATTTCTTATTAATAAAACAGCCAGAGGCATTTCCCGGTCCTGAATTCATGTATTTATAGCTACACCAGGCCGCAAAATCCACATTCCACTCACTTAATTTCAATTCGACATTTCCGGCAGCATGAGCGAGGTCCCAGCCTACATAGGCACCAACATCATGACCCGCTTTAGTAATCGTTTCCATATCGAATACCTGACCTGTATAATAATTTACTCCTCCTATGAGAACCAGGGCACACTCCTCTCCTACTTCCTTTATTTTATCCAGGATATCTTCTGTCCTGAAATTTTGTTCACCATCCCTTTTCCTTATCTCTACAATAGCGTCTGAGGGGTCGTATCCATGAAAACGAACCTGACTCGATATCATGTACTGATCGCTGGGAAAGGCCTTTTCTTCACAAATTATCTTATAACGTTTTTTAGTAGGACGGTAAAAAGAAACCATCAGTAAGTGTAAATTAACCGTTAGGGTATTCATCACGGTTACCTCTGAAGCTTCGGCACCTACAATCCTAGAGAGTTTTTCCGAAAAGCGTTCATGGTAGTCCCACCAGGGTTTTTCAGCATAAAAATGCCCTTCAACTCCAAGTTCAGCCCAGTCCTTCATCACCTCATCAACATATTTTCTTGCACGTTTTGGCTGCAGTCCTAAAGAATTTCCAACAAAATAGATCACATCTTTCCCCTTCACTTTTGGAAAGATAAATTCATTGCGATATTTACTTAGTTTATCCTTTCTATCAAGGTCTCTGGCAAATTCCCTGGAATTCTGAAATTGCATATTCTTCAATTTTTGGTAAAAATACGATTTCGTTTTAAACAACATAATCAATGATAGGCCCATAAAATCCTTAATTTTGTAAAAAATTGAACCTATGCATTTTTTACCTGAAGAAATTGACGATTATATAGTCGAGCATTCTCAAAAAGAACCTGAACTACTGGCAAAACTTAACAGGGAGACCAATCAAAAAGTAATGCAGCCAAGAATGCTAAGCGGGCATTATCAGGGAAGGATATTAAGCCTGCTTTCCAAAATAAAGATGCCAGAAAGTATTCTTGAAATTGGCACTTATACCGGGTATTCAGCCTTATGTCTTGCCGAAGGATTGACTGAAAATGGGATGCTCCATACGATAGATTTGAATGAAGAGCTTTATGATTTTCAGAAGAAGTACTTTGAATTATCGGAACACTCAAAAAAGATAAAGCAATATCTGGGTGATGCTACTGAAATAATCCCCGATATTAATTCAAGCTTTGACCTGGTTTTTATCGATGCCGACAAACCAAACTACCCAAGGTACTTTGAACTGGTAATTGATAAAATGAGGCCCGGAGGGATCATACTTTCAGATAATGTGCTCTGGTCTGGTAAAGTAGTTGAGAATATCAAGGATGATGACGAATCCACTAAAGGATTACTTATTTATAACAAATTGCTGGCAGAAGATCCGAGAGTGGAAACGGTAATTTTACCAATAAGAGACGGTCTTACTTTAACAAGAGTAAAATAAAGGTTTTAATAAAGTCTTCTTCCAGATTTTAGATAAAGCTGGTAAAATATTACAGCCATAATTATTCCCACGATCATTCCAACCAGAATGTCACCGGGATAATGTACCCCCACATAAATACGACTCATCACAAAAATAACAGGCCAAATGTACGCCAGGTAGATCCATCTTGTCTTACTGATTAGGACCATAACCACAAAGGTTGTTGCCGCAAATGAGGTTGAAGCATGACCCGAGAAAAAACTATAGTTGGTTGGTTCCTGGAGAATTCTAATAAGATCGGTAAGATCTGGATTATTGTTAGGCCTTAACCTTAAAGCGATACCTTTTACAAGATTGGTAAAACCCCAGGTAGTGAATACAGCCGCCAGTAAAAACAAAGTGGAAAATGCTGCTTTTTTCCAGTGAAAAGCAAGAAAGAAAAATAGAAAGAATATAAAATAAAGAGGTATCCAGTGTGTAGGATTTGTAACAAAGATCCAGAATGAATCATATTTTTCTATCCCCAGATTATTGAGATAAACAAACAACTCCCTGTCCCATTGCTCAATCTGCTCCCACATTGGCTAAGAGTTTAGAGTTTGCGTTTTACCGAACCGGAAATTTCCTCAATATCATCTTTTACCTTATCGATCTCGCCCTTGACATCTTTGGTGAAATCTGTATCTATGCCCTGTTTTTCAGCACTTTTCTGAATTTCATTTTTAATGTCGTTCGAGGCATTCCGAATAGCCTTCATGCCCTTTCCCATCCCCCGGGCGATTTCAGGGATCTTATCAGCTCCAAAAACCATTACCAGGATGAACATGATAAAGGCAATTTCAGCTCCACTAATAAATAAAGGTAACGTATACATAGCACACAAATATAATTACAAATATCAGCATAAAAAAAGCCGACTCGTTAAAGTCGGCTTAATTAATTTTTAGTTAAAAATTAGTCTTCCGAGCTTTCTTTGAACTCTTCAAATTCGTTCTTATTTTCCGTTTGAGGCCAGCTGTTATTTGAAATATCTACATCAGCTGTTTCGAGATCGGGATCCACCACTATTTTAGTGATCTCTTTCTCTGAAGGAATCACTTTACTAACGGCTGAATCATTCTTTCTCCAGATTTGTACCGGATATGTAATCTTCTCTGAAGTGCCATCTGCATAGCTAACTTCAATGATCAAAGGCATCACAAGTCCACCTGGCTTTTCAAAGACAACCTGGTAGAAATATTTAGGCACCTTAAGGTTTTTTCTCTCTTCCTCGCTGAAGTTATCCATCACATAAGCCTGAAGTGTTTTAGAGTTTTCCAGTAAAGATTTATCTTTCATATCTTCACTAAATTCCTCATCATCTTCTGTTACCACATATAGAGCATCAACCTCTTCAGGCGAAGTACCGTAACGCTCCAGCATTTCCTTACCTTTTTTGGTAGGAGTATCGGTCACATAATATTTGTTCACCTCTTTGATACCTATATCCACATTATCGGTAGTGTAGAACCAGCCTCTCCAGAACCAGTCAAGATCTATACTTGACGCATCTTCCATGGTACGGAAGAAATCCTCCGGCGTTGGGTGCTTAAACATCCATCTATGAGAATAGGTACTGAATGCATGATCAAACAGTTCACGTCCCATTACAGTTTCACGTAGAATATTCAGTGCAGTAGCCGGTTTTCCGTAGGCATTATTACCTAACTGATAAACTTCTTCAGGGTTTGACATGATAGGTGCAATGAATTCCTGATTTCCCTTCATATAAGGCACTATCTTATGAGGCTCTCCCCTTCTTGAAGGATACTTATCGTTAGGCGCGATTGCCTGGGGATATTCTTCTCCAAACTCCTGTTCTGCCATATACTGAACAAACGTATTGATACCTTCGTCCATCCATCCCCATTGTCTTTCATCAGAATTCACGATCATTGGAAAGAAATTATGTCCTACCTCGTGGATAATAACACTTATCATCCCATATTTGGTACGGTCGCTATAATTACCTTCTTCATCCGGACGACCATAGTTCCAGCAGATCATAGGGTATTCCATCCCCTGGTTCTTAGCGTGAACTGAAACGGCCTTATGATAAGGATACTGGAACGTATGATTGGAATAACTTTTCAAAGTACTGGCAACGGCTCTTGTAGACCATTGTTCCCAAAGAGGATTCCCCTCTTTTGGATATAAGGAAACTGACATTACAGTTTTACCCATCACATCGGTTGCCATCATATCAAGTATAAACTTCCTTGATGTTGAAAATGCAAAGTCACGAACCATTTCAGCCTTATACTTCCATGTTTTCGTTTTACTGGAAAATCCCTTTTCGGCCTCTTCAGCCTCTTCCTGGGTTCTTATAATTACAGGAGCATCGAAAGATTTTTGTGCTTTCTCATAACGATTCATCATTTCCCTGGTATAAACATCATTCCTGTTCTGCAGTTCACCGGTCGCCTCCATAACGTGATCGGCAGGAACGGTGATATTCACCTCATAATCTCCAAATGGAAGAGCAAACTCTCCACTTCCCCAAAACTGCATGTTCTGCCATCCTTCTACGTCATTATATACCGCCATTCTTGGAAAGAACTGTGCGATTACATAGGCCTTATTACCATCTTCGGGAAAGAATTCGTAACCAGATCTAGCACGATTGGTCACATGGTTATTGATATTATAAGACCACTTGATTTTAAAAGAATAACTTTCACCAGCTTTCAAAGGCTGAGGCATATCGATACGCATCATTGTTTGATTGATAGTATACTTTAAAGATGCCCCATCCTTAGAAACTTCCTTTATATTGAATCCTCCGTCAAATGGTTCTTCCAGATAACTACTGGCAAATCGTGATGGTGTTGCCACCGGGGCCATTCCATCTCCGTCCTTTTGAAGTGAGGGGGAATCTTTTTTACGAATATTCTGATCTAACTGAACCCAAAGGTACTCCAGGTCCTGGGGAGAATTATTGTGATAGGTAATGGTCTCTTCTCCTGTTAGGACTGAATTTTTATCATCCAGCACTACGTCCATTTTATAATCGGCTTCATTCTGGTAATATGCAGGTCCCGGTGCTCCCGAAGCCGTGCGATACTGATTTGGAGTGGCAAACTCCATATACATCTGCCTGAATTTGTTTTGGTTAATGTGTCCTTCCTGTTTAGGCTCCTGCTGACCATTCTCCTGAGCTGAAAGCCCCGCAAAAACGAACATCAGAAACACTGAACATAACAAGTTTAATCTCTTCATTTATATAGTTTTAATTTAAGATTCGCTAAAAATAAATATTTTCTTTACCCTGAGAGAATTGCGGCTCTAAAAATTTACCGTCTTGCTTCCGTTTTCTTTCATTAAAAGCATGCTCTCGATCTTCTCACCT
>JAWWBH010000010.1:0-28658 GCA_033721075.1 Christiangramia sp. | reverse complement strand
TGCATCCGCAATCACGCAAGGGCGCGTAGCTCAGTTGGTTCAGAGCACTTGGTTTACACCCAAGGGGTCAGGGGTTCGAATCCCTTCGCGCCCACAGAATTTAAAAAAAGGCTTCCAGGAATGGAGGCCTTTTTTTATTTTAAAAGATTGGAAAAGAAAATAAGGCTTTTTAATATATTAGCATCCAGAAAAGAGTGATTAGCTCAGTTGGTTCAGAGCACTACCTTGACAGGGTAGGGGTCACTGGTTCGAATCCAGTATCACTCACGAGAACATTTTATAAAACCCTACAAATATTGAGTTTGTGGGTTTTTTGGTTATTGTTGAATACTTCGGCTCTAGGTTGGTTTTTTTAAATATCCTGTGGAACAATAATTATTGTAACTTATGGTAATAAAAATGTCCTTATGAAAAGATTTTTGATATCCCTGTTTATGTTGCTTTTTCTTTTGAACACTTCATCTGCCTTGGGGCAGAAGAAGATGGTTGAATTCGATAAAAACTTCAGCCATGTGGTTTATTTCTGGCTAAAGAACCCGGATAGCACCAAAGACAGGAAGGCTTTTGAAGCTTCTCTGAAGAAGTTTCTAAGAAAAAGCAAATATGCACAAACGAATTTTATTGGAGTTCCAGCAAAGACTCCCAGGGAAGTAGTAGATAACTCCTATACTTATTCTCTGATTCTAACTTTTCCTTCTAAGGAAGTTCAGGAAAAGTATCAGGAAGAACAGGCCCATCTGGCTTTTATAGAAGAATCCTCTCCATTGTGGAAAAAAGTACTAGTCTACGATTCCGTTGGGATTGAGTAGTGGAGAAACCCGGATCTAATTCCAATCTATGTTAAACAAATGGATGGAATGTAAGGCAATAATTAATTGAATTTACTTCAAAAGCATTCGACAGTTTAACTTATAAGGGAGGAGGAAAGAAGATGATACGAAATGAGGCTCATATTCTTGTTGTATTGTTTTTATTGGTTTTCAGCTTCTCTTATTCGTTGGTAAAGAACCATGATATGGGAGCATCTAACCATGATAAAGAGAACACTGTAAAATTGTTCCTGGCTGGAGATGTGATGACAGGTAGGGGGATAGATCAGGCATTGCCATATTCGGTGCCACCCATACTTTATGAGGCTTATGTTAAGGATGCCCGGCGTTATTTTCAGATCGCTGAAAGGCAGAATGGTGAGATAAGGACCCCGGTTTCCTATGATTACATCTGGGGTGATGCGTTTGAATCCTGGCAAGATGAAAAACCAGACTTTAAACTTATAAATCTAGAGACCAGTATTACCACTTACGATGAGCCCTGGCCTCGTAAAGAGATTCACTATTGAATGCACCCGGGAAATATTCAGCTTTTTAAAATTGCCGGAATTGACCATGCCAGCCTGGCCAATAATCATATGCTGGACTGGAGTAGTCCCGGCCTTGAACAAACCAAGAAAACTCTGCAGGAAGCGGGGATTGAATATTCCGGTGCGGGAAAGAATATTGATAGGGCAATGGAGCCTTCAATTATGAGAAAGGCTGATAAACGAATCCTGGTCTTCTCCTATGGAACGGCGAATAGTGGCATTTCTTCAACCTGGGCGGCAAACGAAAATCAATCGGGTGTAAATTACCTCAGAGGATTTGGGGATAAGGAGCTGGTAAAGATCCAGAATAATATTAAGTCCTACAGACAGCCGGGAGACCTTGTGATCATTTCTGTTCACTGGGGAGGAAACTGGGGTTATAAGCTTCCCGAAGAACATCGTGAATTTGCACATGGACTGATTGACCAGGCTGGTGTGGATATGATTTTCGGGCATTCGTCACATCATCCTTTAGGAATGGAAGTTTATAAAGACAAACTAATCATATATGGTGCCGGTGACTTTATAAATGATTATGAAGGTATCCGGGGGCACGAAGAGTATCGTCCTGAATTAAGCCTTATGCATTTTCCGGAGATTAATGAGGATAATGGGCACTTGATCTCCCTTAAAATGATCCCGATGGAGATAAAGAAATTCAGGCTTAATTATACTGGAAAGAAGGCCGCTAAGTGGCTTATGGAAGTTTTAACCAGGGAAGGTGACGAGTTGGGTACGGCGATAATAATGGACGAGCATAACCGACTGTGGCTGCAATGGAATTGACAGCCGGTAACTCCCTGTTGCAAAATACTTGGGGCCAAATCATTAAGAGGAATTTACTAGCGTCTATTTTTCTTTTGTGATCGAATCTAAGGCCCTCTCGAGTGCCATTCCCCTTGAACCCTTTATAAGGAAATAACAGTTTTGAAAGTCGCTGTCCTTCAGATGCTCTTTTAGGCTTTCCATGCTCTTGAACTTAAATATGAAATCGCTGCTGGTATTTGTATTCCTGAAGTTCTCCCCAAGTAAATAGGTTTCTGAAAAATCACTGTTTTCAATGAAATTGGCTATCACCTGGTGTTCTGTTGCGGTAGCACTGCCAAGCTCGAACATATCTCCTAAAATGACTATTTTCTGTTTTGAGGTCTTCAGCTCTTTAAAATTCTGAAGTGCTGCATGCATACTGGTAGGGTTTGCATTATAAGCATCCATGATTATAAGATTGCTTCCGCTTTCTATTACCTGGGAGCGATTATTCTGGGGAGTGTACTCTTCTATAGCCTTCTGTATTTCGTTAAATTCCACTTTAAAATAAAGTCCTATGCACAGTGCCGCAGCCATATTTGTAGCATTATAGCTACCCGTTAGTTTGCTTTTGAATTCGGTGTTATTGTATTTGAGTTGTGCATGAGTTAAGCCTGACTGGTACTTCAGTTTTACATCGGCCAGCCGGCTTTCCCCGAATGTGAAAGTATGGCTGTAATTATGGTGTTTCTTCTGAATTTCATCATCCAGGTTAAGGAATATCAGCTTATGCTTTTGTTGCAGATGCTTGTATAGTTCAGTTTTTCCCTGGACAACACCTTCAAGGCTTCCAAAACCTTCCAGATGAGCCTTTCCAAAATTGGTTATGTAACCATAATCCGGGTTGGCAATACTGCAAAGGAATTCTATTTCAAGCAGGTGGTTCGCACCCATTTCCACAATACCGAATTCCGTTTTATCATCCATTGAGAGGAGCGTTAGCGGAACCCCAATGTGATTGTTAAGGTTGCCTTTGGTGGCTACGGTCCTGAATTTTCTGGATAAAACCACATGCATCAGCTCTTTGGTGGTTGTTTTACCGTTGCTTCCAGTGATCGCAAGAATTGGTAGGCCTAGATAATTCCTGTGGAAGATGGCCAGCTTTTGTAAGGCCTCCAGAACATCCTTTACCAGGATATACTGCTCCTTGTTCTGGGCATACTTCTTATCATCCACCACTGCATATCGGGCTCCTTTCTCAAGAGCTTCTGCGGCAAATTCATTTCCATTGAAGTTCTCTCCTTTAAGTGCAAAGAACATGCTGTCTTTTCTGATTTTTCTTGTATCGGTGTCTGCGCCTGTACAAAGAAGAAAGCGCTGATGGAGTCGGGCTGAATTCATAAATTAAAACTATAAAAAAAGCCCTAAACAAGTTAGGGCTTTAAGTTTATTTTATACTATGTTTTTTCTAGTTGCTTCGGGCAGTTTTGTTCTTATTCAAAGACTTGGAACCAACTCTGGACATCGCATTTCTAAATCCGATATAATCGGTAGCCATATCCTGAGGGAAGTAACGTCGCTGTGCAGGGTCTAACCAATAGGCTCTGTCTCTCCAGCTACCTCCTTTGTATACCCTTACTTCATCACTAATTAGGGTAGTTCTCTTTTCCTTGTCGTAACCACGTTCCTCCAGTGTAGCAGTTGCACTACTGTCACTATAGGTGAAATTATCATAGGTAGGAGAGTTATACATTCTTTTTGAAGGATCGTCTACTTCCTGGAAAGGCTGGTAATATCTGCTTGAACTTTTATCTCCATCACGAAAGTCTCTCTGATCACTTTCAGTGAAGTTGGTTCTCATATAGGTGTCTTCTTCGGTAACCGGCACCTGGGCGATCTCTCCCGGAAGATTTCTCGCTACAAGTTTTCCGTTACTTAAGGTATCATAAACAATATCCTCAGTACCCACAACTTTTACGGTTCCATCTTCGCTTATTGCATGTTTGGTATAAACATTACCTCGGTAATAGTTGAAATCGTTGAATTCGTCGTCCACAATAGGTCGGTAAACATCAGCGACCCATTCTGCTACGTTTCCAGCCATATCGTAAAGCCCAAAGTCGTTAGGTTCATAGGATTTAACTTCAGCAGTAATATCAGCCCCGTCATCACTCCATCCGGCAATTCCGCCGTAATCACCATCTCCCTGTTTGAAGTTGGCAAGCTGATCTCCCATTTTCTTTACATCACCATTTCTGGTATATTGTCCATCCCAGGGATATTTCTTTCTTCCGCGGTAGATATTATAACTCCTTATACCTGTAAGTCCCAGAGCTGCATATTCCCATTCCGCTTCGGTAGGTAGTCTGTATTCCGGATAGATCAAACCACTTTCACGACCAGGATAAACCTTTTTCACAGGATTTCCTGCCTCGTTGGTTTCATTAAGCCTGTCCTGAGCTTCATCACCACCCTGGCTTATTTCGGTGTTACCACCATATGCCTTGCTTGGGGTGTGAATATAAGTTTCGGTATTGAATGTTGAAGAAGCGTTTACATCTGTAATATGAGCACCTTCTTTAATGAATCCTTCCTTTTCAAGTTGATATTCGTTCACACGATCTGTTCTCCATTTACTGAATTCTACGGCCTGGATCCAACTTACACCCACCACCGGATATTCTGCATATGCGGGATGGCGAAGGTAATTTGTTACCATGGTTTCATTATATCCCAGTCTGTTTCTCCAAACCAGGGTATCTGGCAATGCACCATTATAGATATTCTTGTAATTTTCTTCACTTGGAGGGAAAACCCTTCTTAACCAGTCAAGATACTCTAGGTACATTTTATTGGTTACTTCAGTTTCATCCATGTAAAAAGATTGCACGTGTTGCTGGGTTGGAGTATTGTTCCAGTCATGCATCGGGTCATCCTGCACACGTCCCATGGTATAGGTTCCTCCTTCCACAAATACAAGTCCCGGGGCAGCCTCCTGCTCCTTATAGTCTGTATTATACTGGAACCCGCCTTCATCCGAATTTATGTCCCATCCGGTTGCGCGGGAAGTGTTTTTGTAATTGTTGGATTTATTACAGCTTAGTAAGCTAACGCCACAAACAACAGCAATAACGGCTCTTAAAGCTACATTCAATTTCATATTATTTCCTTCTTTATGATAGAAATTTAGGCCTTGCAATATACTAATTAACGCTAAAAGTACAAGATTATTTTATTAATTCTAAAACAGTGAAATATTGTATAACTGTCTGATATGCTACAAGCTAAGGTAAATTTATATCGGGTTAAGTATTAGGCGTTTAAGTTTTTTTGATTCCTGGCAATAATTAACGTTGGAATTGGGTTTAAATTGTATACTCTTTTTAAAGTTTATCGAATATTTTAACCTATTGTCAGGGGCTTGCAATAAATTACTTTTTTTTGAGTTATATTCATTAACCCCTAGCATTATTACAATCTGAAATTTATTGAGTTGGTTCTCTTTAAGGAAGCTTTTTAATTAAATGGTTCTTTCTTAACAGGAATATTACTATATATTTGTTGATCATTAACTGCTATAATGAAAAAAATTACATTCTTTCTGATAGGGGCAATAATTTTTGCCGATTTCTCAATGTTTGCGCAGGAGCAAAGAGATAGGGTTATCACTACAGCTGTTCCTTTTTTATTAGTAGCTGCTGATGCCAGGGCTGCCGGAATGGGAGACCAGGGGGTGGCAACTTCTCCTGATGTATTTTCACAACAGTGGAATCCTGCGAAGTATGCCTTTGCGAACCGGGAAAACGGAATTGCCGTTTCCTATACTCCGTATCTTAGTGAAATTGTAAACGATATCTTTTTAGGAAGCCTTAATTATCACCATAAATTGGATGACAGGAGTGCTGTTGCAGCTAGCTTGCGATATTTTAGCCTGGGTTCCATAGAGACCCGCGGTAGTTTTGAGGAAACTCCTATTCTTGTAAATCCTAATGAACTTACATTCGACCTTTCCTATTCCTTGAAACTAAGTGAAACATTTTCCATGGCAGTGGCGGGAAGATACCTAAGGTCTGATCTTGGGCTTCAGGATAATGAAGATCTGGGAGCGGCTTCTACTTTTGGCGTGGATGTGGCGGCATTCTATCAGAGTAATCAATTAACTTTTAGCGGTTTTGACGGCCAGTGGAGAATAGGTGCAAATATCGCTAATATTGGCCCGAAAATGAAGTATGACGATGCGGGGCAGGAAAACTTTATTCCTACCAATCTTAAGGCCGGCGCTGGATTTGACTTTATTTTTGATATAGACAATCGTCTTGGGACCTATATTGAAGTCAATAAATTGCTTGTTCCTACACCCCAGGATTTTGATGGGGACGGGGATATTGATGCTGAAGATGATGAGCAATACAATGATATTGGATCCATTGAAGGGATATTCAAATCTTTTGGGGATGCTCCCGATGGGTTTTCGGAAGAACTGAAGGAATTCACGCTTGCATTAGGAGCAGAGTACTGGTATCAGGAAAAGTTCGCGCTTAGGGCAGGTTATTTTAATGAAAGTGAGGAAAAGGGGTTCCGAAGATTCTTCTCCTTAGGAGCTGGCTTTGCTTACGAATCCATAGTGATTGACGCTTCTTATTTGTTTTCAACTTCTTCGGTGCCAAGTCCCCTTGAAGGTACCTTAAGGTTTGGTTTAAGCTTTAATTTTGGAGATAGTTACAATAATTAATAACGGGCTCAATTCTTAAATCTATCTTATCAGAGTTTGAAACCGGTACGGTTTCCTTTAACTTGTCTTCCTAATAAAATTTTATGAAGCCACTTACTATTACTTCCCGGCTGGAGGTTTATGAAGCACCTGAAGAGCTGCCTCAGGATGTGCAGGAACTACTGCAGGCTGCAGTTGAGGCCAGGGAATCTGCCTATGCTCCGTATTCAGGTTTTAAGGTAGGAGCTGCTTTGCTACTGGAAAATGATGAGGTTGTTATTGGTAGTAATCAGGAGAATGCTTCCTATCCTTCAGGTCTTTGTGCTGAAAGAACTGCGGTTTTTGCCGCCGGAGCAAAATATCCCGATGTTCCCATTACAAAGATGGTAATCACTGCCAGGTCCATGAGACATCAGGTAGTGTCACCAGTACCGCCATGTGGGGCCTGCAGGCAGGCTTTGGTAGAATATGAAGTGAAGCAGGATGAGCCTATTGAACTTTATTTTACCGGTGAAACCGGGAAAGTTGTGAAGGCTGATTCCGTTAAAGATTTGTTACCATTGGTTTTTGATAATTCCTGTCTATAAGGTTTTCGTAATTTTTTTGACTCAAAACTGTTTTCGTTTCTTATTGAAAATAGTATTTTTGTTATCCGCTTGGCAAAACCAATCTGTCTGGCCTTAAAATATAGATTTTAAATGAAGAAAATAACAAAAGCCACATATCTGAAGTGGTACGAGGAGATGTTGTTCTGGCGCAAATTTGAAGATAAACTTGCGCAGGTTTATATTCAACAGAAAGTTAGAGGATTTTTACATTTATATAACGGGCAGGAAGCCATTTTAGCGGGAGCACTGCATGCGATGGACCTAGAGAAAGATCGGATGATCACGGCTTATCGAAATCATGTTCAGCCTATAGGAATGGGAGTTGATCCTAAAAAAGTGATGGCAGAACTATATGGTAAGAAGACAGGAACTTCGATGGGGCTTGGTGGTTCCATGCATATCTTCGCTAAGGAACATAGATTTTATGGAGGTCACGGAATTGTAGGAGGGCAGATTCCTCTTGGTGCCGGGCTTGCTTTCGCAGATAAATATCATAAAAGAGATTCAGTAACACTTACCTTTATGGGTGATGGAGCTGTAAGACAGGGTTCTTTACATGAAACACTGAATATGGCGGTTAACTGGAATCTTCCGGTAGTTTTCTGTGTTGAAAATAACGGTTATGCTATGGGTACCTCTGTTGCACGTACCTCAAAGGATACAGAGATATGGAAATTGGGTAATGGTTATGAAATGCCATGTGGACCAGTAGATGCCATGAATCCAGTAAAGGTTGCTGAAGCTCTCGATGAAGCCATCAAAAGGGCCAGAAAAGGTGACGGGCCTACTTTCCTTGAACTGAAAACGTACCGTTACAGAGGGCATTCCATGAGTGATGCTCAAAAATACAGAACTAAGGATGAGGTGGCCGAATATCAGAAACTGGATCCTATCACCCAGGTTCTTGATATTATTAAGGATAAAAAATACGCTTCAGAAAAAGAGATCAAAGAGATAAATAAACGCGTTAAAGACAGGGTTTCAGAATGTGAGAAATTCGCAGATGAATCAGATTTCCCTGATAAGAACGTAATGTACGATGTGGTTTACGAACAGGAGGATTATCCTTTCCTAGCACATAAATTAGATTAGACTATGGCAGAAGTTATCAAAATGCCGCGTTTGAGCGATACCATGGAAGAAGGTACCGTTGCAAAGTGGCTTAAACAAAAAGGAGACAAGGTAGAAGAAGGTGATATTTTAGCTGAGATCGAGACCGATAAGGCTACCATGGAATTTGAATCCTTTTACGACGGGACTCTACTTCATATTGGAATAGAAGAAGGAGATACCGCTCCGGTAGATGCACTTCTGGCCATAATTGGTGAGGAAGGTGAAGATATTTCAGACCTTATTGATAGTGGTGCGGATGATTCTTCAGATAAGGAGGAAGAAAAAAAGAAAGATTCGAAAGAAGAGGAATCGGAAGAAGATGCTGACTCAGGTGAAGATACTGAAGAAGATGGAGGTGAGATGCCAGAGGGAGTGGAGATCATTAAAATGCCAAGACTTAGTGATACCATGGAAGAAGGAACCGTGGCTACATGGCTTAAAAAGGAAGGCGATAAAGTAGAGGAAGGAGATATCCTGGCAGAGATCGAGACCGATAAGGCTACCATGGAATTTGAATCCTTTTATGACGGTACCCTTTTAAAAATTGGTATTCAGGAAGGAGAAACCGCAAAGGTTGATAGCCTGCTTGCTATAATTGGCCCTGAAGGAACCGATGTTTCTAAAATTGATACTTCAGGCGGAGCTAAAAAAGCGAAGAAATCTTCAGGAAAGGATAAGCAAACCGATACTTCCAAGGATTCTGATAAGCAGGATGCCGGGGAGAAGAAATCAGGTTCTCAGGCAGAAGGTAAAGATGGAGAGAGGATCTTTGCTTCTCCACTTGCTAAGAAAATGGCAGAAGATAAAGGTATAAACCTTGCTGATGTCAAAGGCTCTGGAGAGAACGGAAGAATTGTAAAGAAAGATATCGAGGACTTCAAAGGGGCTGAAAAACCTGCTGAAGCAAAAGCCGATTCTGCTGAAAAAACAACTGCAGCAGCCCAGCCATATGTGCCTGCAGGAGAAGAAAGCTTTGAAGAGCGCAAAAATTCGCAAATGCGTAAGACCATTGCCAAGCGTTTGGGTGAATCTAAATTTACTGCTCCTCACTATTACCTTACAATAGAAGTGGATATGGCTAATGCAATGGCCTCCCGGAAGCATATCAATGAGATGCCAGATGTAAAGGTTTCCTTTAACGATATGGTGATCAAAGCTTCGGCAATGGCACTAAGAAAACATCCTCAGGTGAACAGCCAGTGGACAGGAGAGGCGATGAAGTTCGCTAAGCACATCCATATGGGGGTTGCTGTTGCGGTTGATGAAGGCCTTGTTGTGCCTGTTCTTAAATTTGCAGATCAGATGTCTCTTACTCAAATTGGAGGGAATGTGAAGGATCTTGCAGGGAAAGCCCGTAACAAGAAGATTCAGCCAAGTGATATGGAAGGAAGTACCTTTACCGTGTCTAATCTTGGAATGTTCGGGATCGTTGAATTTACAAGTATTATAAATCAGCCAAACTCGGCAATTCTTTCTGTTGGAACAATTGTGGAGAAACCTGTGGTGAGAAACGGCGAGATCGTGGTAGGGAATACCATGAAGCTTACGCTGGCGTGCGACCATCGAACAGTAGATGGAGCAACGGGAGCGGCTTTCTTACAAACATTAAAGACCTATCTGGAGAATCCGGTAACAATGCTGGCCTAATTCAGATATCTATTAAATATATTGAATCCCGCTTAATCGCGGGATTTTTTTATCTTTAGCGGTATGAGAAAAATTCCTTTTTTACCGGCCATTGCCGGATTTTTCCTGATGATCCTTTCATCAGCTCCTGCCTGTGCCCAGGCTTCGGAAAATATAAATAATGAAATTACTGTTAGTGATATCCGGAATAATATGGAATATCTGGCTTCAGATGAACTTGCAGGGCGTAACACCGGATCGAGGGAAATTGAAATGGCGGCGGAATTTATCGAGGGCAAATTCGAAGAATTTAGACTTCAGCCTTATTTTGAAACTTACCGGGACAGTTTTATGATCGGTGAACTGCATGCTTTTAATATAGTTGGAGTAGTTGAGGGGATAGATGAGAAATTAAAAGATGAATATATTATAATAGGAGCTCATTATGACCATATTGGTATGGGTAAACCGGTTGATGGAGATGAGATAGCGAACGGAGCTAACGATAACGCTTCGGGTACCATTGGAGTTTTAGAGTTAGCTAAGCATCTCGGAGTGCATAGAGAAAATAAGAGAAGCCTAATGTTTGTACTTTTTTCAGGAGAGGAAAAAGGTTTGAAGGGTTCCCAGCATTTGGCGGAAAAACTCAAGGAAGAAAATTTGGATCTCTATGCCATGGTAAACCTCGAAATGATAGGTGTTCCCATGAAGTCTAAAGATTATATGGCTTATATTACAGGTTACGAAAATTCAAATCTTGCAGAGAAGTTCAATGAATATTCTGGCGGAGATCAGGTACTTGGGTTTTTACCCCAGGCAAAACAATTGAATCTTTTTAAAAGAAGCGATAATTATCCTTTTTACCAGGAATTCAAAGTGCCTTCACAGACTATATGTACTTTCGACTTTACAAATTATCCTTATTACCATCACGTAGATGATGAAGCAGAACTTATGGATTTTGAGCATATGGCCATGCTGTTAGAAAATCTTTTACCTGGTCTCTTAAGGATGGCAGAAACTGAGGAAAAAGAAATAAAACTGAATGATTAATGAAGAATGTTGTAATTACAGGTACCAGTAGAGGAATAGGTATTGAGATGGTTTCCATTTTTTCGGATATGGGATATAACGTCCTGGCCTTATCACGAAATAAGAAACCGGTTACAGGAAGAAACCTGAAAAATGTAAGTGCCTTTTCCTTTGATATCACCGATGAAGATAGCCATATAAGAGCTGAAAGTTTTATTGAGGAGAAATGGAATTCCAGGGTGGATATCCTGATAAATAATGCGGGAGCTCTTCTAAATAGGCCTTTTGCCGAAACCAGATCAGATGATTTCAGAGCGGTATATGAGGTTAATGTATTTGGAGTGGCAACCATCACAAGGAAGTTTCTTCGGTTTATGAATAAAGATTCCCATGTGCTTAATATTAGTAGTATGGGAGGAATTCAGGGCAGTATGAAATTTCCCGGGCTTGCTGCGTATAGTTCAAGTAAAGGTGCTTTACTTACTCTTACCGAATTACTCGCTGAAGAATATAAAGAGACCGGTCCTTCTTTTAATGCTATGGCTCTGGGAGCTGTGCAGACGGAAATGCTGGAAGAAGCCTTCCCCGGATATAAAGCTCCGGTAACAGCAAAGGAAATGGCTGAGTATATTGTTGATTTCAGCATAAAGGGCCATAAATATTATAATGGAAAGATCATGCAGGTGTCTAACAGTACTCCATGACGAATGAAAGAAATCCTAAAGAAATATTTACCGGTAAATGCAGTTGAGCCTGTTTCTGAACTTATAAAGATGAACGGTGTTCATCTCAAGATAGTGAATGAACGGGTGACCCGCCACGGAGATTATCGCAGGATGCCTGATGGTTCACAGCAGATCACAATAAACGCTAATCTGAATAAATATCGATTTCTCATTACCAGTATACACGAGATCGCTCATTTGATCGCATTTGAGAAATACGGGAGAAATATAAAACCTCATGGAGATGAATGGAAGCATTGCTTTAGAAGTTTGATGCTGCCTTTCATCAGGCCCGAGATCTTCCCTAATTCCTTACTTCCGGTGATCGCGAATCATTTCAGAAACCCGCGTGCCAGCAGTGATACTGATGCTAAATTATCGGTCGCATTAAAAACATTCGACCCTGATAATGATAAAAACTATATTTTTGAGATTCCCTTTGGGAGTCTTTTTAAGATACATAACGGGAAAACCTTTAAAAAAGGTTCCAGAAAAGTTAAGCGTTATGAATGTCTGGAAGTGGACACAGGTAAAATTTATCTTTTTCAGCCAAATGCTGAAGTACACTTATTAAAGATTTGAACTTATGTTAGGAACCAGGAAGGATAATTATTATGCTATTATTATGGCTGGAGGAGTTGGATCGAGGTTTTGGCCATCGAGCAAAGCTTCCAATCCCAAGCAGTTCATAGATATCCTTGGAGTTGGTGAAACCCTTTTTCAAACAACCTTTAAGAGATTAACCAGACTTATTCCTGCGGAAAATATCTATGTACTTACCAACAAGAAGTACGTAAATTTGATCAAGGACCAGATCCCTCACATAAAGGACTACCAGATAGTCCCGGAACCCGAGATGAGAAATACAGCTCCCAGTATCCTGCTAGGGGCTTTAAAAATCTATAATAAGAACCCTGATGCGCTTACCCTCGTAGCACCCAGCGATCACTGGATCAAGGATGAGGATGCCTTTCTGGAAACCATTCAATTGGCATTTGATGGAGTTGAAAAGGAGGATCGGCTGGTTACCCTTGGAGTTGAACCAACTTTTCCCAATACGGGGTATGGATATATTAAATATGATAAATCTGAAAAAAGCCAGCTGAAAAAAGTGGAGGAATTCACGGAAAAACCAAGCCTTAAAAATGCCGGTAAATTTCTGGAAGCCGGGAATTATGCCTGGAATGCTGGAATATTCGTTTGGAGTGCAAGGTTTATATTAGAGAATTTCAAAAAGCATATGCCAGAGATGTATGGCATTTTTGAAAAAGGCGAGAAGCTATGGAATACAGAAAAGGAGAAAGATTTCCTTGAAAAGAATTATTCCAGAGCCAGTAATATTTCAATCGACTACGGAATCATGGAGAAAGCAGATTCTGTGTATGTGATTCCTGTTGATTTTAAATGGAGTGATCTTGGCACCTGGTCTTCTGTTCAGAGTGAACTGCCTTCAGATGATAGAGGTAATACACTAATCAATGCCAGGCTGCACAGTGAGGATGCCAGTGATAATATTATTTCCAGCTACAATAAAAAGATCGTGGCGATAAAGGGGCTTTCAGATTATATCATAGTCGAAGATAAAGATGTTCTTATGATAGTGCCAAAATCTGAAGAACAGGAAATTAAGAAACTGAGAGAAGAGGTGATGAAGGAGTTTGGAGACGAATTAGGTTAAAAAATGACTGATACAAATAATAAGGAGAACAGCGGGAATGCTAATTCTGACCGCGAGATCATGGCTGAAGATGCCAAGCAAATGCGTGACCGGGCAAGAAGTTTCTTTAGCCGGTTACTGGATATAAGAACCGATACCGACAGGGAATCAACCCTTGAAGCTGTTCAAAAGGACATATCGTTTAAAGGCCACAATGCATGGATCCTTATATTTTCAATATTTGTAGCCTCCATTGGTCTTAATGTAAGCAGTACTGCCGTGGTTATTGGTGCGATGCTTATTTCGCCTTTAATGGGGCCTATAGTGGGTGTAGGAATGGCCGTGGCCATTAATGATGTAGATACGCTTAGAAGATCATTTGTTAACCTTGGGATCATGGTGGGGCTAAGTGTCTTAACCGCAACCGTGTATTTTCTTATTTCTCCGGTTAAAAATGAAACTCCCGAGCTCGTAGCGCGTACTTATCCTACAATTCTGGATGTGTTAGTGGCGATTTTTGGCGGCCTGGCACTTATTGTTGCAAAAACCAAAAAAGGAACTATCGCAAGCGTTATCCTGGGGGTTGCAATTGCTACCGCCCTTATGCCTCCTTTGTGTACTGTAGGTTACGGCCTTGCGAATGCCAAGTGGCAATTTGCCCTGGGCGCTATATATCTTTTTTCTATTAATGCTGTGTTTATAGCTCTGTCAACTTTTGTAGTGGCAAAGTTGCTTGGTTTTCCGCTTGTAAGATATGCTAACAGCCGAAGACGCCGAAAAATAGCTCAGGTAGCTTCTACAATTGCAATCATAGTGATGATCCCAAGTGTGATCCTGTTTGTCAACCTCTTGAGACAGCAGGTGTTTGAAAGTAAGGCGGATGAATTTTTTAATGAGACCGTCCAGTATTCAGGCGCAGAAACGATCAAAGCAACCAAAGAATATAAAACGAGGCGATTGGAGGTTTATATGATAGGGAATCAGGTGCCACAAGGTACTATTGAAACCTGGAAGGAACGAATGGGAGAGATTGAAGCCCTGAAAGAGGCAGAGTTGATCGTACATCAGGGCAATAATCAAAATCAGGATATTAACCGGCTTTCCACGGAGCTCAGAAGCGGGATCCTAGAAGACCTGTACGTGAAAAACCAGGAAGTGCTTGAGGACAAGGATAAAAGAATTGCATTGTTGGAAAATGAACTTGCTAAATACCGGGGAGATGCTTTTTCTTTTGCCGATCTAAGTAAAGAGGCAAAGATCAATTACGAAAATATTGAGGAAATTGGTTATTCTAATCTGATAAGTACCAATTTTGAGAAGGTGGATACCATCCCTACTTTCACTGTAACCTGGAATTCTGATTTAAGGAACTCTCAGCTCTTAGAGCAGCAGGAGAAATTTGAAAGCTGGATGAAAGTAAGATTAAAGCTGGATACTCTTGCTATAAAAAATGTGAGATAGTCCTTTTATTAATCTTTTTGCTGGGCTTCTCGCACCTTCTGAAAGAGATTCGAAGAATAGACAAAGTCGGTCACTGCATCATCCTGTGTCTTGAATATCTCGTCCTTGGTGCCTTTCCAAGCCAGAACACCGTCTTTAAGAAACGCAATTCGTTCACCTATTTCCAGGACTGAGTTCATGTCGTGAGTAATCAATACTGTTGTAATGTCATTTTCATGAGTAAGATCCTGAATTAGATTATCAATTACCGTGGCCGTTTTAGGATCAAGCCCTGAGTTTGGTTCGTCACAGAATAAATATTTTGGTTTATTTACAATAGCCCTTGCAATAGCGACCCTTTTCTGCATTCCTCCACTTATCTCAGAAGGCATTTTATCCCCGGTACCATCAAGATTTACCCTTTCCAGAACCTCGTGCACCCTCTTCAACATTTCCTTTTTACTTTGTTTTGTAAACATTTTTAAAGGAAACATCACATTCTGTTCAACATTCATCGAGTCGAACAATGCTCCTCCCTGGAAAAGCATCCCCATTTCTTTTCTTAGCTCTCTTTGTTCTTCATCAGAAAAGGAAGAATAAGGTTTTCCGTCGTAGGCGATAGTACCTTTATCGGGTTTAAAAAGCCCTAGCATACACTTAAGGAAAACACTCTTTCCAGAACCGGACTGACCAATTATTAGATTGGTTTTACCTCTTTCGAAGGTATAGTCTATTCCGTTAAGCACCTGCTGCCCGTTAAATCCTTTATATAAATTCTTTACTTCAATCATTCTCTAGCTTAATAAAAGTTGGGTAACAAGATAGTTAGTTACGATAAGGACCACACTGGTCCACACGAAAGAAGTGGTTGCAGCTTCACCAACTTCAAGGGCTCCTCCTTTCATATAATAACCATGATAAGCAGGTACCGTTGCCAGTATAAAGGCAAATAAAAAGGTTTTTATAAAAGCGTATGTTAAGTGGAATGGAATGAATTCATCCTGAAGTCCGGTTATAAACTGGTCTGAGGTTACAAAGCCACCCACTACAGCCGCAAAATAGGCACCTGTAATTCCCAGAAACATAGAAATAGCTATCACGAAAGGATAAGTTAGCATAGCCATGATCTTAGGAAAGATCAAATAATTTTTTGAGTTTATACCCATTACTTCGAGTGCATCTATTTGTTCGGTAACCCTCATGGAACCTATACTGGAGGTTATGAAAGAGCCAACTTTACCTGCCATGATAATCGAGATAAATGTTGGTGCGAATTCCAGGATCACCGACTGCCTGGCAGCGTATGCCACAAGGGTTTTTGGAATAAGCGGATTAGTTAGGTTTAGTGCCGTTTGAATGGCAACAACCGCACCTATGAAGAATGACAGAAAAGCGACGATCCCCATAGACCCCATTATAAGATCATTTATTTCTTTGAGGATCAGATTCCGAAGAACCGAACCTTTGGTCATCCGGCCAAAAACTCCTTTAAGCATTAAAAAATATTCCCCAATGGAGTGCAGGTAGGTCATTAATTGAATTTTGAGAAGCTAAAATACTAAAATTTCATTCGAAAGTATTTAAGGCTTAATTAAAGTTTAGCGTTTCAAGTTTAGTATTTTTGGGATATTAAAAAATTCTAGATCGATGAAACATTATTTTTTGACAGTTATAATGCTCTTTGCATTTTTAAATTCAGAAGCACAGATTGTAGAAGATAAACCAAAACTTGTAGTTGGAATCGTAGTAGACCAGATGCGTTATGATTATCTCACCCGTTTCTGGCATCAATTTGGTGAAGATGGGTTTAAAAGGCTGGTCAATGAAGGTTTTGTGTTTAAGAACAATCATTTTAATTATATCCCAACCTATACCGGACCCGGGCATGCATCTGTTTTTACAGGCGCCACTCCTTCTTCCCATGGGATAATAAGCAATAGCTGGTTCAATAAGTTTGAAGATAAGGTGGTGTACTGTGCTTCAGATGAATCTGTGGAACCTGTTGGAACCGAAAGTCCGTTAGGAAAAATGTCTCCTCATAGAATGATGTCCACAACATTTGCAGATGAGAATCGCCTGCATACGCAAATGAAGGGGAAGACGATCGGCGTGGCCTTAAAAGACCGGGGTGCAATTCTTCCAGCAGGTCATACGGCTAATGCTGCATATTGGTTCCATGGAAGAGATGAAGCAAAATGGATAACCAGCACTTTTTATATGAATGAGTTGCCACAGTGGGTGAAGGATTTCAATAACTCCGGAAAAGCCAAAACCTTCCTGAAGACCTGGAACACCTTAAGGGATATTGATACCTATCAGGAAAGCGGCCCTGATGAGAACGACTTTGAGTCAGGTTTTCTGGGCAAAAAAACAGCAACGTTTCCTTATGATCTTAAGAAATTAGCCTCAAAGAACGGTGATTATGAGATCATAAAGGCCACCCCGTTCGGGAACGATCTTACTGCTGAATTCGCCAAAGCGGCTATTGAAGGGGAAGCCCTGGGGAAGGATGAAATAACCGATGTGCTTACCCTGAGTTTTTCAAGCACCGATTATGTTGGTCATAATTTTGGTGTAAACTCCAAAGAGATAGAAGATACCTATTTAAGACTGGATCTAGCTCTGGCAGATTTTCTTAATTATCTGGATCAGAAAATTGGTGAAGGTGAATATACCATTTTTCTAACTGCAGATCATGGGGCAGTGGATGTCCCCTCTTATCTGAAGACCTTAAGAGTTCCTGCCGGGTATTTTGATGACCTGCAGGCTAAGGAAATGCTTGAAGAATTCGTAAAAGAGGAATTTGGTGTAGAGAGTCTTATTCAAAATGTGTCTAATAGTCAGGTGTTTCTTAATTATGAATTGTTGAAAGAGGAAGAGTTTGATCCTATAGAGGTGCAGCAGAAGATCGCCCATTATCTGCTTCAGCAAAAAAGTATATCCCGTGTTTTTACGAGGCAGGAACTTGAAACCGGAACTTATACAAATGGAATAGGATACCTTGTTCAAAAAGGTTATAACCAGAAGCGCAGTGGAGATGTTGTATTTGTGCTTGATCCAGCCTATATTGTCTTTCCTGAGAAAGGAACGACTCATGGTACCGGTTTTATGTATGATACGCATGTGCCACTTATTTTTTACGGTAAGGGCATAAAAAAAGGAAGTACTCACGAACGTTCGGAAATTCCAGATATCGCTCCAACCATCTCAGCCTTTCTTGGAATATCCTTCCCTAATTCTGCAACAGGTAAACCTCTTACCAAGATTTTGGAATAGTGATCTTCAGGCGAATTTCTTTCTGATATTCGCCCAGCGAAGTTTTCGTATAAAGCGGCCTTCTTCTTCAGATACAAGAAAAGGCCGTTTATTATTTTTAGCCTTAAAATAACCTGACATATAATGCAAGAAAGCGAAGGGATTCATTTTCATTGCTGCCAGTTTCGCTGAAGCGATAATGCTAAGTAGGGTTCCATATCTTAATCTGTAAAAAGCTTCTCCCTGTTTGCGGCCAGAGTGTTCAAAATAATTCATTCCGGTAGGCCTAAGGTGTTTTACCAATAATGACTCATCAGTAATAACCTTCCATCCATGAAACCTCGCTAGCAATTCATCGGCTGTATCCCAACCCATGGCCGGTTTAAGTTCTCCTATCTGGATAAAGCAGTGTTTGCGATAGGCTTTTAGCGCTCCCCTGATATGGTCCTTTCCGGTAAGATTTTCCGGAATCCATTTATTTTTTCTCTGTATACTGCAAAATCCTCCAACCATTCCGGCCTGTGAATCATTTTCAAAATAGGAAGCGATACATTCCAGATAGTTTTCAGGAAAAATAAGATCTGCATCGAATTTGCATATTACATCAAAATCGTCATCCAACCTGTAATATCCCTTATAAAAGGCATTTATCACTTTGCTTCCCGGCGCGTGCTCGGTAGAAGAATTATTCTTTACTAGCTGAATAAATGGATATTTACGCATGTATTCTTCCACAATAGCAGAAGTATTATCAGTTGACCCGTCATCCACAACTACTATCCTGTCTGGTAGCAGACTTTGGTTAGAAAGTGATTCGAGCGTCTCACCAATAAAGTCACCTTCGTTGTGAGCTGGTATTACAATATAGATCTTCAATGGAATTGAAATTCTTTTGAAGTGCTAAGATATAGTTTTGGTGGTAGAAGGACTATTTTCTTTCGGCATAAACCGCATAGTACCTTGGAGTGAATTTTCTTAGAACAGGACGAATCCCAAATTTATTTACCGGGTTTGCCCATTTCATTCTTTGCTTTATTTCCCAGCCGCTTTTTTCCAGTAACCAGTCAAACTGCCAGTCTTCGAATTCATGATAGTGCCTGTCCCATTCATCAGTGTCACTTCTATAAGCTGGGGAGAACCATAATTTTAAGGGTATGCTAGCTATAAGTTTATCAGCCCTAATTTCTTTCAAAATATTATAGGGGGCTACGAGGTGTTCAAATATCTCAAAAGCTGTTACAAGATCAAATTCTTCATTCTGTACGGCTGTGAAATCATCATCAAGATCTTCCCCCGTAGTGTTTTGAACCTGGTAACCTTCTTCTTTCATAATGTAAGTGAAGGGGTTTTTTACTCCCAGATCGAGGACCCTGGCCGGGGGAGGAACAGATTGCTTTAAAAATTCTAATGTTTTTCGATATCGCTTTTTGGGAAAGTGCTCTTCGTACATTTTAGACCTGATAAGTGATCGCATTTATATTCATTCCCGCTCCAACACTGGCAAACATAATGATATCTCCCTTCTGTAATTCCTGATCCTTGATTTTTCCTCTCGATACAAGGTCGAAAAGGGTGGGGACCGTAGCAACGCTGCTGTTTCCCAGTTCATGTATGGTCATTGGCATTACATTTTTGGGAGGTGTTGTTCCGTGAAGTTTATAGAACCGGTCTATAATAGCCTGATCCATCTTTTCATTGGCCTGGTGAATAAATATTTTTTTCAGGTCTTTGATCGACTTACCACTGTTTTCAAGACAATCTTTCATTGCCTTTGGCACATTTACCAGCGCAAATTCATAGATCTTACGACCGTGCATTTTGATGTACCTGATGTCCTGTGGGGCTTCAGAGCGATTTGACTTTCCAAAATATATATATTCAGCTTCCTGAAAAGAATAGGTAGCTGTTTCATGAGACAGTATTCCACCTTCTTCCTCTGTTGCTTCCAGGATCACAGCTCCGGCTCCATCTGAAAATATCATGGAATCCCTGTCATGTTTGTCTACAACACGGGATAAAGCCTCTGCACCTATAACAAGGCACTTTTTAGCCATTCCGGCCTTTATGAATGCCTGAGCCTGTATCAATCCTTCTATCCACCCAGGACATCCAAAGAGAACATCATATCCAACACATTTGGGATTTTTGATCCTTAAATGCGATTTTACCCTGGTGGCAAGGCTGGGAACAGTATCACTCTGGATAGAGTCACTCTTCACATCTCCATAGTTATGTGCAACAATTATGTAATCAAGCGTTTCGGGGTCGATTCCAGAACTTTCAATTGCTTTTTGACTGGCAATAACTGCAATGTCTGAAGTGTTAAGGTTTTCGTCCAGGTACCTTCTTTCTTCTATACCCGTGATCGCCTTAAATTTTCTTATTGTAGTCTCATTGTCATGAGGGAAGGTGCTTCCGTCTGTATTAAAAAACTCATGTTGGTCGAAATCTGCATTGGTAGTAACAACATTGGGAATATAACTTCCGGTTCCGGTAATTTGGCAATTCATTTCACTCTAAGTTTATTAGGTTTACAATTTAATTAAATAGTCGTAAAAACTTCTTTAATTACCGAAAATATTAGTCTATAAAAAAACCTGTCGTAAGACAGGCTTTCTCATTAGTATAAATAATTACGTTATGCTTCAGCATATTCCTCGGTGGGAGGACAGGTACACATCAAGTTTCTGTCACCAAAGGCTTCATCAACTCTTCTAACACTTGGCCAGAATTTGTTGTCATGAAGATGACTCAATGGATAAGCCGCCTTTTCTCTGGAATAAGGGAGCTTCCATTCATCTGAAGTAAGCATATGAATAGTATGCGGAGCATTTTTCAAAACGTTGTTCGCATCGTCTGCTGAAACTTCATCTATCTCATGGCGAATAGAAATAAGCGCATCACAAAAACGATCCAGTTCGGCTTTGCTTTCACTTTCTGTAGGCTCTATCATAATGGTTCCAGCTACAGGGAATGATACGGTAGGAGCGTGGAAGCCATAATCTATAAGCCTTTTTGCGATATCTGTTACTTCGATTCCTTTTTCTTTGAAAGGTCGGCAGTCTATGATCATCTCGTGAGCAGCGCGACCTCTTTCTCCCGAATAAAGGGTTTTATAATGATCCTTTAATCGCTCCTTAATATAGTTTGCATTAAGGATGGCATATTCAGTAGCTTTCTGAAGCCCGCCTGTCCCAAGCATCTTGATATATCCGTAAGAAATAAGACAAACAAGAGCAGATCCCCATGGCGCCGATGATATAGCGCCAATAGCTTTCTCTCCGCCGGTTTTTATAACCGGGTTGCCAGGAAGGAATGGTTTTAGCTGTTCAGCAACACAAATAGGTCCAACTCCCGGGCCACCACCTCCGTGTGGAATGGCAAAAGTCTTATGCAGATTCAAATGACAAACATCGGCGCCAATTCTACCAGGATTGGTCAATCCAACCTGGGCATTCATGTTTGCACCATCCATATAGACCTGACCACCATTTTCGTGAATGATATTTGTGATCTCTCGAATGGCTGATTCAAATACACCATGCGTAGATGGGTAAGTAACCATCAGCGCTGCAAGATTGTCTTTATATTTTATTGCTTTTTCCCTTAGGTCGTCAACATCTATATTTCCGTTCTCGGAAGCTTTGGTTACAACTACCTTCATACCTGCCATCACTGCTGAAGCTGGATTGGTTCCGTGAGCTGAAGAAGGAATAAGGCAAACATTTCTGTGACCTTCTCCGTTCGCTTCATGGTAAGCTCTTATCACCATTAAACCGGCATACTCTCCCTGAGCTCCAGAGTTTGGCTGAAGGGAAGTGGCAGCGAATCCGGTAATTTCAGTAAGCTGATGCTCGAGTTCCTTTAGAACGATCTGATAACCTTCAGCCTGATCTACCGGTACAAAAGGATGTAAATTTCCCCATTGCGGATTGCTTAAGGGAAGCATTTCTGAAGCAGCGTTCAATTTCATGGTACATGATCCTAATGAGATCATGGAGTGGTTTAATGAAAGATCCTTTCGTTCCAGTTTCTTTATATAGCGCATCAATTCAGTTTCTGAATGATACAGGTTGAAAACCTCATGAGTAAGAAATTCCGTTTTTCTTTGAAGTTCCTGAGGAATCGCAGTTCTTGTTGGAAGATCCTGGATTTCAGACTTATCTTTTCCTGCTAATTCTGAGAATACGGCAACAATCGCATTCAGATCATCAGTAGTAGTGGTTTCGTTTATCGATATACAGGCGCTTTCAGCATCAGGATAATAGAAATTGATCTCATTTCTTTCAGCGATCTCTTTCAGTTTTTTAGCATCTGCTTTAATATGTAGGGTGTCGAAATAGGCTGAGTTCAATTGATCAAATCCAAGATCCTTTAATCTGTCTTCCAGGCCAACAGCTGAGGCATGAACAATGTCTGCAATATATTCAAGGCCTTTCGGACCGTGGTAAACGGCATACATTCCTGCCATGACAGCCAGTAATACCTGTGCTGTACAGATATTAGAAGTGGCCTTATCTCTTTTTATATGTTGCTCCCTTGTTTGAAGCGCCATTCTTAATGCGTTATTCCCATCAATGTCTTTGGTCACTCCAATTATTCTGCCGGGAAGGTTTCGCTTGTATTCCTCTTTAGTGGCGAAAAAAGCCGCGTGCGGTCCTCCATATCCAAGAGGGATTCCAAAACTTTGGGTGGTTCCAACCACTACGTCAACTCCCAGTTCTCCCGGAGCCTGAAGCTTAACGAGACTTAAAATATCAGCAGCAACTGCGGTTTTAATATTTGCGTTCTTACAGTTATCTACAAAACTGGCATAATCATAAATCTGCCCGAACTTCCCTGGATACTGAACCAAGGCACCAAAATATTCTTCAGAAAAATCAAACTCTTCATGATCTCCTACCACCATATCAATTCCCAGGAAGTTCGCTCTTGTTTCCATAAGGGAAATGGTTTGAGGAAGAACCTGTTGAGAAACAAAGAATTTGTTCACATCATCTTTCTTCTGCTTCCTGTCCCGTACGGCATGTAAAAGAGCCATAGCTTCAGCAGCTGCGGTAGATTCGTCAAGTAATGATGCATTAGCTATTTCCATTCCGGTAAGATCACTAACCATGGTTTGAAAATTCAATAGAGCTTCCAAACGACCCTGAGCAATTTCAGCCTGGTACGGCGTATAAGCAGTATACCATCCCGGATTTTCAAGGATATTACGTTGAATCACAGCAGGGAGAATAGCCTGATGATATCCCAGGCCAATATAGGTTTTGAAAACCCTGTTCTTTTCAGAAAGCTTCTTAATATGCTCGGCATACTGGTTTTCACTCATTGCTCTTGGAAGATCCAGAGGTTTAGGAAGCCTGATGTCGTCTGGTATGGTTTCGTATATTAAACGTTCAATAGACTCGACGCCGATAGTGTCCAGCATTTCCTGTAGATTTTCTTCCTTAGGACCTATATGACGTAATGCGAAAGAATCTGTTCTCATTAAAATATTTAGTTGTGTTTTTTGTGCTGCGAAAATACATAATTTCAGACTAATTTTTTACAGTTTAGTGACATACAGTTGTTAAGATTTTAATGCCATATTCTTTAAAGGGATATAATGTGTAATTTAGCGGGATGAAGTATTTAAAAAATGCTTTTGAACTCTACATTAATAGTAGTATTCATGTTTCTTTGGCTGTGGTTGCCTTTACCCTGATCACTTATTTTCATTATAGGTTAGAGGTAGATGTAGAACTTTTATATTTCATATTCTTTGCTTCCATTACCGGATATAATTTTGTGAAGTATGCCGGTATCGCCAAACTTTACCACCTAAGCCTCGCAAGGAATCTAAGATTCATACAGATATTATCCCTCTTTAGTTTTATAGCGCTGGTGTATTTTACTTCTCGAATGGAACTAAGAGTGCTTATGGCAGCAGGTATCCTGGGACTTTTAACCTTATTCTATGCGGTTCCTTTTTTGGGTGTGAATAAGAACCTAAGAAGTCTTCCAGGGCTCAAGATCTTTATCATTGCTATGGTCTGGGCCGGATGTACGGTGTTACTTCCATTGATCAATGCCGAAAAGTATTTGGGGACTGAAATTCTTGTTGATTTTATTCAACGGCTGATGCTGATAATTGTTCTAACCCTTCCGTTTGAAATAAGGGACCTTAAATATGATGATGAGAGCCTTGGTACCATCCCTCAAAGGCTGGGGGTTTTCATGACCAAAGTTTTTGGCCTGGTATTGATCTTAATTATATTTTTTGCAGAACTTCTCCAGAGCTCATTTCAGTCAAATGAATTCCTGGTCTTGATCATAATTCTACTTTTAAGCGGAATACTATTATGGAGAGCTAAAGTTGATCAGGAAAAATATTATTGTTCATTCTGGGTAGAGGCAGTGCCTGTATTTTATTTGGGGGTGTACTGGATCTTTACACATTATCTTCCGCAAATTCCTTTTTGATCCGTTCACGCCAGGCTCTTTTTTGTTCTTCGGGGCAGGTTTGAAGTTTGGATTTTTTGATTGCTTCGGTGAGCTTGGAGTTTTTGGAGGAAAATTTACGACAGGCACGGCAAAAAGTAAGGTGAATAAGAAGCTTCATTTTCTCAAGGGGCTTGGCTTCCTTGTATTGTGACTTATCGCAGCACTCTGCCGCCTCGGAACAATCTATAAAAAAAAGTTTACGCATCCTACTCATAATTAGAACCAATTTTTTTCCAAACAGGCTGCCAGGGCAGTCCGGGCTCTGTGGATAATAACCCAAAGGTTAGACGGGGTGATATTAAATTCATTACAGATCGCTTCAGTATCTGCACCATCAATCGTCTTTCTTTTAAAAATTGCCGCATGCTTCTCGTTAATGCTATCGAGACATTCCAGGATCGCCAGTCCCAGCTCATTATTTTCCATTTCATCCTCAGCAGTGCGGTCAAACTGATCAGGGACCTGTTCTTCCAGCCATTCCCCTTCATTATAGTCATCGGAATAGTTGATCTTGACTTCGGCCTGTCCTTTTCGCGAGTTTATTTTGCGATAGTAATCTATGATTTTTCTTTTTAATATGGAAATTAGCCATGTACGTTCACTGGCTTCTCCCTTAAAATATTTAGCCGATTTAAGGGCGGCAAGAAAGGTTTCTGAAATCAGATCATTGGCTACCTCACGGTCGTTAACGCGAACAATCGTGTAATTGAACAGGTAATCTGAATATTTATCGACCCACTTGTTTGGATCGAGTTCGTTGGCTGGCATGATCTAGTTCTCTTCGTTTCTACTCAAAATTAGCAAAAGAAAGCCTACCAATAGTTATAGAAAAGATAAGATTTACTGATATGCCTACTGTTGCTGCTTATTTTGAGATCAATCCTGCTCTTCTTAGCAGTGCATCCGGCTTTGGTTCCTTTCCACGAAAACGCTTATAGAGTTCCATTGGATGCTCTGTACCGCCTTTTGAAAGTATGTTTTCCCTGAATTTATCAGCAATATCCTTGCTGAAGATACCATGTTCAGTAAAATATTCAAAAGTATCAGCATCCAGTACTTCGGCCCATTTATAGGAATAATACCCGGCTGAATATCCTCCCTGAAAAATATGGGAGAAAGCAGTGCTCATACAGTTTGAAGCAACATCGGGATAAAGTTTTGTTGGTTCAAAAGCCTTTACTTCGTGTTTTTTTACATCATCAACATCTGAAGGATTGATAGCATGCCAGCTAAGATCCAGCATACCGAAACTTAATTGTCTCAGTGTAGCCATTCCCTCAAGGAAGTTGGCCGATTCCTTTATTTTGTCAATATATTCCTGGGGGATTGGCTCTCCGGTTTTATAATGTTTGGCAAAAAGCTGAAGCGATTCTTTCTCATAGCACCAGTTCTCCAATACCTGGCTTGGAAGCTCCACGAAATCCCAGTATACATTCGCGCCCGAAAGACTTGGATAAGTGGTATTGGCCAGCATTCCGTGCAAAGCATGGCCGAATTCATGGAATAAGGTGGTAACCTCATTAAATGTAAGAAGAGAAGGCTCTTTTTGAGTTGGTTTGGTGAAATTACAGACTATTGAAATATGTGGCCTTTCATTTGTACCATTTTGTACATACTGCTGTTTGTAAATGGTCATCCAGGCGCCATCTCTTTTTCCTGGGCGAGGATGGAAGTCGGCATAAAATAAGGCTACATTTTCGCCAGTTTCATCGGTTACCTGGAAGGTCTTAACGTCAGGATGATATTTATCAATATCATGAACTTCTTTAAAATTAAGACCATAAAGTTTTTGTGCCACGGTGAAGACTCCTTCGATCACATTCTCCAGTTTGAAGTATGGCTTCAACTTTTCATCATCCAGGTCAAATAATTTCTGTTTTAGCTTTTCACCATAGAAAGCGGCATCCCATTTTTGAAGCTGGTCGATCCCGTCGAGATCTCTAGCAAAATTCTCCAGTTCTTTGTATTCTCTTTCGGCTGCGGGTTTAGCTTTTTCAAGCATTTCCTTTAGAAAGGAGTCGACTTTTTCAGGAGTTTCCGCCATTCTTTCTTCAAGCACAAAATGAGCGTGAGATTCAAAGCCGAGGAGTTTTGCTCTTTGATATCGTAATTTGGCAATTTTCAAGACATTTTCCTGGTTGTCCAATTCATCATTATGGAATCCTCGTGAACCAAATGCGAGGGCGAGTTCTTTTCTTAATTCCCTGTCTTCGGCATACTTCATAAACGGCAGGTAGCTTGGGTATTCCAGTGTGAACATCCAGCCTTCCTTACCTTTTTCATTTGCTACAGATTTTGCTTCATCCTTAAAACTTTCAGGCAGACCGCTTAAACGACTCTCATCTTTAACCAGAAGCTCATACCGGTTGGTTTCGGCCAGAACATTTTCTCCAAATACCAGTTTTAGTTTCGAGAGTTCTTTATCTATTTCTCTAAGGTTCTTCTGTTTTTCTTCAGGAAGGTTGGCTCCGTTTCTTGTAAAAGCTTTGTATTTCTTTTCTAACAGTGTCTCTTGTTCTTTATTAAGATTCAGAGAATCCTTTTCCTCAAAAACGCTTTTGATCTTTTCAAAAAGATCTTTATTCAGTATAACATCGTTCTTGAATTCTGAAAGCACCGGGGAGACTTCCTGGGCGATCTTCTGAATTTCCTTATTTGTTTCCGCTGAATTTATATTAAAAAAGATGCTGGTAACCCTGTCCAGTTTTTGACCAGAATATTCCAACGCCTCAATGGTATTTTTAAAAGTGGGTTTCTCCTTAGAATTTATAATTTCATCTAATTCCTTCTTTGCAAGTTCCACAGCTTCCAAGATCGCCGGTTTGTAATCTGCGGTCTTTATTTTGGAAAATGGAGCATAATCAAACTCTGTTAGTAATATATTTTGAGAATCCATTTAGTAATTTTGAATTAACGTTATTGATAATTTTATTTAACGTAAAAGGAAGATTTTAAGTTTTTTTATCTAATTTAGCATTTATCCAAAAGGAATTAACTTAAAATTCACATAGTAGTTTACAAGTTCTGGTTTTATATTTAGAATGGTTAATAAATAATAATACAGATTAAAACTACTTGAAGGGCCGCTAAGCGGCCTTTCTAATTTTATTTTTTTAGAGACCTGGCGCCTTCTATTACTTTTGCTTTCAGGCCTTCTTTGTAGACCAGGATCTTGTCCAGTACACATTTGTCTGAAGCACCAATTATCTGCGCAGCGAGTATCCCTGCATTTTTAGCTCCATCCAGGGCTACGGTAGCAACCGGAACTCCTCCGGGCATTTGGAGAATCGATAGTACAGAATCCCAACCGTCTATGGAATTCCTTGATTTTACAGGAACCCCTATTACGGGTAGGGGAGACATAGCGGCAACCATTCCCGGTAAATGAGCTGCACCACCGGCACCGGCTATTATTACCTGAATTCCTTTCTCATGTGCCGTTTTACCGAATTCAAAAAGTTTTTCAGGTGTTCGGTGAGCAGATACTATATCTACTTCAACTTCAATATCGAAGCCTTTTAAAATATCTATAGCTTCCTGCATTACGGGCATGTCGCTGGTACTGCCCATTATTACTGCTACTTTTCCCATTCCTTTAATTATTATCGCTTATAACTTTTATGCTGTTCTTTACTTTTTCAGCAATTTTTCTTGCTTCAGCCAGGTCTTTATTAGCAATCGTCACGTGCCCCATTTTCCTGAAAGGCCTGGTAATCTTCTTGCCATAAATATGAGGAGTAACTCCTTCCATTTTCATGATCTCCTCGATATTTTCATAAACTACATTTCCCTCATGACCTTCAGCACCTACCAAATTTACCATAATTCCACCTACTTTACTATCTGTATTGCCAAGAGGGAGATCGAGAATAGCACGTATATGTTGCTCAAACTGGTTGGT